>JAFTEV010000073.1 GCA_017453465.1 Bacteroidaceae bacterium
AAAAGTTAAAAGTTAAAATGGGCTGGCGCGGTGTTGGGGGGGGAGTTAAAAGTTAAAAGTTAAAAGTTAAAATGGGCTGGCGCGGTGTTGGGGGGGGTAAAAATTAAAAGTTAAAAGTTAAAATGGGGTGATTTCTCCGGCTTTGACGTTGAATAGCTGGTAGTCGCCGCTGGTGCGCTGGAGTATCTTGTCGAGGTTTTCGCGGTTGGTGTCGGTGATGAAGATTTGCCCGAAGGTGGGCTGGAGGAGGAGTTTGACGATGTTCTCTACGCGCTGGGCATCGAGTTTGTCGAAGATGTCGTCGAGCAGGATGATGGGGGTGGTCTGGCTGCCGGTGCGCTTCAGGAAGTTGAACTGGGCGAGCTTCAGGGCGATGAGGTATGACTTGTTCTGTCCCTGCGACCCTTCGCGTTTGATGGGGAATCCGCCGAGCGACATTTCGAGTTCGTCCTTGTGTATGCCGTGGAGGGAGTAGCCCATGATGCGGTCTTTGTCGCGGCTGGCCTGTATGGTGGCGAGCAGGTCGCCCCGCTGTCCGTGGCTGGTGTAGTGGATGTTGACGGTTTCGCAGCCGCCGGTGATGGTGTTGTGGAATTGCTGGAAGACGGGGATGAACTCCTGGATGAAGTTTTCGCGCTTCCGATAGACGGTCTGTCCGTGGAGGGCCATCATCGCTTCGTAAACGGCCAGCACGTCGGGGTTGGGCTCTTCTTCGGCCTTCAGCATGGCGTTGCGCTGCTGCAGGGCTTTGTTGTAGGCGGTGAGGGCGTTGATGTATTCGTTGTCGTACTGCGAAATGACGATGTCCATGAATTTCCGCCGCTCGTCGCTGCCGCCGAGGATGAGCTGGCTGTCGCTGGGCGAGACTATGATGAGGGGCAGCAGTCCGATGTGTTCGGAGAGTCGCTTGTATTCCTTCTTGTTCCGCTTCACGTGCTTCTTCTGGTGCATCTTCATGCCGATGCTGATTTCTTCCTCGGTGCCGTTCAGGTCGTAGTGGCCCTGCACCATCAGGGCTTCTTCGCCGTGGCGGATGTTGCCGGAGTCTATGCTGCAGGCGGCACTCTTGGCAAAGGAGAGGAAGTAGATGGCATCGAGCACATTGGTCTTCCCCTCGCCGTTTTGCCCTACCAGACAGTTTATTTTGGGCGAGAGGGTGAGGTCTGCTTCGGCAATGTTGCGATAGTTCAGGATGGTGAGTCGTTTCAGAATCATGGCTGCAAAGTTACGCAGTTTTTTTCAAATACAGCCTCCTTTCTGTTAAGATTTTGCAAACGGGCATGGGCGGTTTTGGCTTTCTGCGCGATTCGTGTAGGCAATTCGCCGCGCTCACGTAGGCAATTCGTTGCGGTTGATTGCCTACGCGAGCGCGGCGAATTGCCTACGCGGGAAAAACAGAATGGGTATGGCTGTGTGGTGCGGTTGTGTCAAACGTCCTGTAAATCTGTTGCTTCCGTGTCGGCGGGGAGATGCGCGAAGTAAAAAAGTGAAGATAGGCTGAAAATTTTTGTGGTAAAATGGTTGGCGATTCACATATTTTTAGTAATTTTGCAGCGTTTTTCAGCTGCGATAGTGGCTCAGTTGGTAGAGCATTGGCTTCCCAAGCCGAGGGTCGCGGGTTCGAGTCCCGTCTATCGCTCAATAGAATTAGGAATTAGGAATGAGGAATTAGGAATGGGCACTATGACGGCTGAAACCGTATTCATTCCTAATTCCTCATTCCTAATTCCTCATTATATATAAATTACACGCTATGTTGTTTACTACTCTTGTCATTGTGGCCGTGCTGCTGTTTGCCTTCCTGCTGATGAGCACAGAGCCGGTTAATCACTTGAACCGTGCAGCGGTAGCCATGTGTTGCGGCGTTGTTGTCTGGGTGGTCTATCTGCTCAGGGCGGGCGACTTCATCCAGCTGGTTCACCCCGACGAGTATTCGTTCTTTCTTTCGGGCACGCAGTCGAGCACGGACTCGGTGAAGGAGTTTGTGTCGAACAACATCATCGTCCGCTACATCAGCGAGGCTTGCTCGGTCATCCTGTTCCTGATTGCCACGAACACCATCATCGAGGTGCTGCACAACAACGGCGTGTTCGACTCGCTGATTTCCTGGCTCCGGATGCGCAATAGTCATCTGTTTCTGTGGATTGTGTCGCTGCTGACGTTTGTGCTGTCGGCCAATGTGGACAACCTGACGACGGTGGTGCTGATGATGGGGCTGGTGGGCAACATCGTGCGCTCGCATTATCAGCGTGTGGTGTATGCCTGCAGCATCATGGTCTCGGCCATGCTGGGCGGTTGCTTCACGGTGATTGGCGATATGACATCGTTGATGCTGTGGGTGCGCGGACTGGTTACGCCGACGGTGTTTTCGGCAGGTCTGTTCTTGCCCGCCATCACGAGCCTGTGTGTGTTCAACTTGCTGATTGGTATGCGGCTCATCGGCAGGGTGGAGGTGGTCTCTGTCTTCGACAAGTTCGACGGCGATGACTCTTACCTGCGGGGCTGGCAGAAGATTCTGCTGCTCATCCTGGGGCTGGGCGGCTTGTGGTTTATCCCGACGTTCCATGTCCTCACGAAGTTGCCCCCGTTCCTGGGTGCGCTGTCGGTGCTGGCCCTGATGTGGATTGTGGAGGGGTTGTGCAACCTGGAGCGCAATGGCAATGTGCTGATGGTGCAACGCCACTATTTCCGCAATACGGAGTTCATCGGTATGCGCATGATTCTGTATTTTCTGGGCATCAGCCTGTGCGTAGGTGCACTGACGGAGTGTGGTGCGCTGATGTATATGCGGCAGTGGCTGGAGCATAATATAAATAATGTGTATGCTTACGGGGCTTTGACGGGGCTGCTGTCGAGCGTTCTGGACAATGTGCCCGTGATGATGCTGGGCATGAATGTGTTTCCGCTCGACACGGTGGCCAGTTCAGCCTCGGAGTTTGCCGTGAACGGCGAATACTGGCAGTTGCTGCCTTTCTGCTGTGCCATGGGTGGTTCGACGATGTTCATCGGCACCATGGCTGGACAGGCTGTGCTGCAGGTGGAGCGTATGCGCTTTGGCTGGATGCTGCGTCACTACACGTGGCGCGTGTTCCTGGCCTGGGGCGCGGGGCTGCTGGTCTTTTGGCTGACACACATGGAAGGATAATAATTGGACAATTTACAATTTGACAATTACGGAACTTGCCAAATTGTCGATTACGAAATTTGTCCAATTGTAAATTGTCAAATTGTCCGATTGTAAATTGTCAAATTGTCAAATTGTAAATTGTCAAATTGTCAAATGATGAATCTCCTTACGATACTGGGTCCGACGGCGTGTGGCAAGACTGCGTTTGCCACACGGCTGGCTTGTAGGCTGGGGGGCGAAATCATCAGTGCCGACAGCCGTCAGGTGTTTCGTGGCATGGACATCGGTACGGGGAAGGACCTGGCCGACTATGAGGTAGGCGGGCAGCGGGTTCCCTACCATCTGATTGACATTGCCGAGCCTGGCACGCGCTACAGTGTCTATCAGTTTCAGCAGGATTTCCATGCGGCTTACAGCGACATCGTGGGGCGGGGGAGGACTCCCATTCTCTGTGGCGGCACTGGGCTTTACATCGAGAGCGTCATTCGTGGCTATGAGTTCGACGGGCGGCAGATGCCTCCGTTGCAGAGCCTGAACATTGGGCTGCTCATCAGCCGTGAAGAGCGTCGCCGTAAAATATCGCAGCGGCTTCAGGCCCGACTGGACGAGGGCATGATTGACGAGGTGCGCGGACTGATTGACCGTGGTGTTTCGACCGACGCGCTGATTCGCTACGGACTGGAGTATAAGTATGTAACGCTTTATCTCTTGGGGCAGTTGAGCTACGAGGAAATGTACCGTCTGCTGGAGATTGCCATCCACCAGTTTGCCAAGCGGCAGATGACGTGGTTTCGGGGCATGGAGGAGCGGCGGGGCATTCCTATCCACTGGCTCAGCTGCGAGTTGCCAATAGAAGAAAGAATAGAAATAGCAGAAAGTTTATGGAGGAAAGAAATCGCTGGGGCGTAGTCTATAGTTCACATTCAGGGTCGCACAAGGCTCACAAGCGTTGGTCGCACATCCGTTCCTACATGGAGCAGAAGGGTGTGCAGTACGATTTTGTGCAGTCGGAGTCGTTTGGTTCGGTGGAGCGTCTGGTGGCGATGCTGTGTCAGAATGGCTACCACACCATTGTCATCGTGGGGGGCGACGGTGCCTTGAACGATGCCATCAATGCCATTATGACCAACCGCGAAGCCTTGCCCGCAGACTTTGCCCTGGGCGTGATTCCCAATGGCATTGGCAATGACTTTGCGCGCTTCTGGGGATTTCAGGACGAGAACTTCCGGCAGACGGTTGACACGCTGATTGCCCGCCACACGCGCAAGGTGGATGTGGCCTACTGTGTGTATCAGGACGACATGATTCCGCAGAAGCGTTATTTCCTTGACTGCATGAACATTGGACTGGGTGCAAAGTTGATTAAGGGCACCAACGATGCCGCCCGCCTCATCGGGTCGAAGCGGCTGTCTATCATTCCGGCTCTGCTTTCGCGCATTTTTGAGCGCAAGTCTTTTGTGTTCAAGATGCAGATTGATACGGAAGTGGTGGAGGGTGAATATATGTCGGTCTGTATTGGCAACGCCCAGGGCTATGGGCAGACCCCCAACGCTGTGCCCTACAGCGGTTTTCTGGATATTTCGGCCATCACTCGCCCGAAGTGGTGGCAGCTTTTCGAGGGCTTCTGGCTCTTGGGCAAGGGCCGTTTCCTGAATTACAAGAATGTGCATCCTTACCGTGCCAGCAAAATCGTGATTGAGCAGTGCGGCAAGGCTTCCATCAGTCTGGATGGCCTCTACCTGCCCGGCAAGGATTTCACGCCCGTGAAGATTGGGCTGGAAAGGGAAGTGGTGGATTTTATTGTGTGATAGGATGTGGTGTACACACAATGCGAAACAGTTGTGAAGATGCCCCGCCTTACACGCATAACCATAAGCGTTTAGCGATAGGCTGTGGCCTTTATTTGCAGATGAATGATGAGCAGCGTGATTTTATAGAGACGATTACCAATTACAATATTGAAGCCCGATACCCGGAAGACAGGGATGCACTTTCGCATACGCTTACCAAACAGGCGTGTCGGCAAATGATAGACCAAACAAAACAGTTGCAACGATGGATAAAAGACAAACTTTGACACGTGAAGAAGCGCTTGAACTTGTTCGTCAATACAAACAGGTTATTAGGTCTCGCTTCGACATAGAGCCGAAGGTAATGATGTTTGGCTCCTACTCAAAAGGGTATGCTAATCCAGACAGTGACATTGATGTGGCTGTTATTGTGCCAAGTTATGGTGACCGCAAGATGGAAATTTCAAAAAGGCTTTGGCATGATGTGGATCAGGTAAGTTTCCTCATAGAACCTGTCCTCATGGCAGAAGACCGCTGGTCGCCCCTATATGATGATGTGATGCGCACAGGGGTGGCTGTATGATTTTATGGCCTGAACATACGCCCTGTATGCCAATAAAGAAAAAAGAAATATAAAAGTGTGCGTGAGTTCAACAGGCTTTGTGTTGAACTCACGCATACTTTTTCTTTTTATCCAATCTTACTGATTTTTTTGATTTGTTCTTCGTCGATGATTTTTATTTTCCTGCCGTCGATGGCGACGATGTGTTCGTTGGCAAAGGCGGAGAGGGTGCGGATGGCATTGGAGGTGGTCATGTTGGAGAGGTTGGCCAGGTCTTCACGCGAGAGGTAGATGGAGAGGGTGGCGCCGTCTTCTTCCAGTCCGTAGCAGTCTTTCAGGAAGAGCAGGGCTTCGGCCAGTCGGCCACGGATGTGCTTCTGGGTGAGGTTTACGGTGCGCTGGTCGCTGCTGCCGAGTTCGATGGAGAGGTGACGGACGAAATAGAGGGCCAGCTTGAGGTTGGTCTGTGTCCATTTGTCGACTATCTCCATGGGGATGAGGCAGAGGGTGGAGGTCTCGAATGCAGCCGCTGCTGTGACGTAGTTCTGGTTGGCAAAGAACGCCCGATAGCCAAAGATATCGACAGGCTTGATGACACGGATAATCTGGGTGCGACCGCCTACGCCGTCTTTGTAGATTTTCACCTTGCCGCTGAGTAGGCAATGGAAGTACAGGGGGACGTCTCCTTCTTTATATATAATCTGGTTCTTCTTGAAGTGGCGAATGGAGAGGTGCTCTTTCAGCTCCTCAATCTCTTCGGGAGAGAGTAGGCTGCTGATGGGCGACAAGCTGTCCATGATGTCAGCTATGACGATTGTGTCCTGTTTCTTCTTTGGCATTGTGGATGGATGCGTTTTTTGTGTTTTTGCGTCCTGTGTTTTTAAGTGTGAGAGAATGCAAAAACGTGAATCGGCTGCAAAGTTAACGTTAAGTTGAATAAAAAACAAAGTTCCTAAGTTTTTTTATGTTTTGCAGCATGTTTTTTTGATTTTGCGAACTAAAAAATCTAAAAAACGGAATAAAAAAGGCCAAGAAGTTGGCTGAACAAAAAGAAATGGCTAAGTTTGTACAATTTTACGGAAAACATAATTACAAACCTTAAAATATAACTATGAGTTATTTACGTTTTGATAAACCCCTGATGACAAATTTGCAGGAGTCTCTGCCTAAGGAGATTCTCCGCACAAATTATTCGGGTGCGTATTCTTGCTCTTCCATCGTGGATTGCAATACGCGTAAATATCACGGATTGCTGGTTGTACCTGTGCCGGAGATTGATGATGACAATCATGTGTTGCTCTCGTCGCTTGACGAAACCGTGATTCAGCACGGCGCACAGTTCAACTTGGCTCTTCACCGTTATGGCGGTGGCACTTATAGTCCAAATGGGCATAAGTATATCCGTGAGTTTGAGTGGAGTAAACTTCCAACAACCATCTATCGTGTGGGTGGAGTGGTGCTGAAGAAGGAGCGTGTGCTTCAGCACTTTGAGAATCGCTTCCTGATTCGCTACACGCTGCTGGATGCACATTCGGTTACGACGTTGCGTCTGCGTCCGTTCCTGGCTTTCCGCTCGGTGAAGTGCTGCACGCATGAGAATGGTCGTGCCAGCCGTGAGTATCGTGTTGTGGACAACGGCATTGCAACGTGTATGTATGCGGGCTATCCCACGCTCTACATGCAGCTGAACAAGAAGAACGAGTTTATCTATGACCCCAACTGGTATCGTGGCATAGAGTATCAGAAGGAGCAGGAACTTGGCTATGAGTATAGCGAAGACCTCTACGTGCCAGGCTACTTTGAGTTTAACATCAAGAAGGGCGAGAGTGTGGTGTTCTCTGCAGGTGTGGATGAACTGAAGACCAATCAGCTGAAGAAGTTGTTTGACCATGAGTATGAAGTGCATGTGCCACGCGAGAATTTCCAGTCCTGTCTGGTCAATGCGGCTCACCAGTTCCATTATGAAAAGGATGGCGAAAACTACATCATTGCAGGCTATCCGTGGTTCAAGTGCCGTGCGCGTGATATGTTTGTCTCACTGCCTGGCCTGACGTTGGCTATCGACGAGGTGGACTACTATGAGCGCGCCATGGTGACAGCCGTGAAAGCCATCAACGACTTTATTGCTGGTCGTCCCTTGAGTGTGCAAATCTCGGAGTTTGATAAGCCTGACATCCTGCTGTGGGCAATATGGTGTATTCATCAGTATGCTCGACTGGTATCGCAAGAAGAGGCTGCCAAGAAGTATGGTGCTTTGGTGGAGAAAATCGTCAATTACATCAAGGCTGATGAACATCCTAATCTGAAACTCCACGACAATGGTTTGCTTTATACCAATGGGCGCGAAACTCCGGCTACGTGGATGAACTCTGAAGTGAATGGCTATCCCTGTGTGCCACGTTCTGGATATGTGGTAGAAATCAATGCGCTGTGGTATAATGCCCTGATGTTCTGTGCCGAAATTTTGAAGGTGCAGGGACGTGAAGGTGATGCAGGGCAGCTGACAGCAATGGCTGAAAAGACGGGAGCCAGTTTCAAGAACACCTTCCTCAACCAGCATGGTTATTTGCTGGACTATGTGGATGATGGCTACATTTCATGGAGCGTGCGTCCCAACATGCTGATTGCTTCTTCTTTGGAATATTCTCCACTGACGACAGCCGAGAAGAAGAAGATTTTTGATATTTGTACAAAAGAACTGCTCACGCCAAAGGGCATCCGCTCATTGTCTCCAAAATCGGGCGGCTACAATCCGATGTATGAAGGCGGACAGCAGCAACGCGATGCTGCTTATCATCAGGGTACGGTGTGGCCTTGGCTTTCGGGCTTCTACTTGGAGACTTGCCTCAAGATTTACAAGCACAGCGGACTTTCGTGGGTGGACCGTCACTTCATTGGGCTTGAAGAGGAAATGTTCTACCACTGCATTGGCACACTGCCCGAACTCTTCGACGGCAACCCACCGTTCCACGGACGTGGTGCACTTTCGTTTGCCATGAATGTGGCTGCTGTGCTTCGTGTGAACAAAGTTCTTGCAAAATTCTATAACTATTAAATAGAAGGAGGATAAGAATATATGAAAGTTATGATGTTTGGTTGGGAATTCCCACCTAAGATTTATGGCGGTCTTGCTGTCGCTTCCTATGGTATCACCAAGGGCATGGTAGAAGGTCAGCCAGATGCTGAGATTACATTCTGCCTCCCAAGGCCAACGGGCGATGAAGAGAAGTTCCTCAAGATTATCAACATGAGCCAAGTGCCCGTGGCATGGCGTGATGTGCAGTACGACCAGATTAAGGACCGCTTCGTAGGCCATACGGCTGAGGACTACTATCGTTTCCGCGACCATATCTATGCTGACTTCAACTATATGGGCGTGGATGACCTCGGCTGCTTGCAGTTTGCTGGTGGCTATCCATCCAATCTGCATGAAGAGATTAACAACTTCTCCATTATTGCCGGTGTGTTGGCACGCAGCGAACAGTTTGACATCATTCATGCTCACGACTGGCTGACTTATCCCGCAGGTGTTCATGCCAAGATGGTCAGCGGAAAGCCACTCTGCATTCATGTCCACGCTACTGATTTTGACCGTTCTCGCGGCAAGGTGAATCCGACGGTCTATTCTATTGAAAAGAATGGCATGGATCATGCAGATTGCATCATGTGTGTGTCGGAACTGACTCGTCAGACGGTCATCAAGGAATATCATCAAGACCCACGTAAGTGCTTCGCTATGCACAACGCTGTCTATCCACTGCCACAGGAATACCTTGACATTCCGCGTGTGGATAATGGCAAGGAGAAAGTGGTTACTTTCCTTGGACGTATTACCATGCAGAAGGGGCCTGAGTATTTCATCGAAGCAGCCGACCTTGTTTGCAAGCGTACCAAGAATGTGCGTTTCTGCTTTGCGGGTTCGGGCGATAAATACTGGGAAATGGTTGACCTGGCTGCTGCCAAGGGTATTGCTGACCGTTGCCACTTCCCTGGATTCCTGCGCGGCAAGCAGGTGTATGAATGCTACAAAGCCAGCGACGTGTTTGTCATGCCGTCTGTCTCGGAACCTTTCGGTATTGCTCCGCTCGAAGCCATGCAGTGTGGCACACCTTGTATTATCTCTAAGCAGTCGGGCTGCGGTGAAATTCTCGACAAGGTCATCAAGGTGGACTATTGGGACATCAACGCCATGGCTGATGCCATCTATTCGCTCTGCACCAATGAGGGTCTGCACCGCTATCTGCGTGAAGAAGGTCTCAAGGAGGTAGCCGAAATCACTTGGGTAAAGGTTGGCCACCGCATCCGCAAGCTCTACGACGAATGCATCTACAACGGAGGCTTTATCCATTAAACGTAAAAACTTAAAAACGTAAATAGAAATATGAAAAAGATTTGTCTTTATTTTGAGATTCATCAGATAATTCATCTCAAACGCTATCGTTTCTTCGACATTGGTCGCGACCACTACTACTATGACGATTATGAGAACGAGCGTTCCATCACAGACATAGCAGAGCGCAGCTATGTGCCAGCCCTCCAGACCCTGTTGCAGATGTGCAAAGACCACCCAGAGTTTCGTGTGGCATTCTCGCTGTCGGGCGTAGGACTGGAGCAGCTGGAGTTCCATGCTCCACAGGTCATCGACCTCTTGCAGGAAATCAATGCTACAGGACAGGTAGAGTTCCTGAGCGAACCTTACAGCCACGGCTTGGCATCTTTGGCCAACGAAGAAAGCTTCCAGCTGGAAGTGAAGCGCATGAGCAAGAAAATCAAGGAACTCTTTGGCAAAGAGCCGAAAGTATTCCGCAACTCATCGCTCATCTACAACGACGAAATCGGTGCACAGGTAGCCGCCATGGGTTTCAAGGGCATCTTGACTGAAGGTGCAAAGCAAGTGCTCGGCTGGAAGTCCCCACATTATATATATCATTGTGCGCTCGACCCACGCTTGAAGATTCTGATGCGCGACATCAACCTTTCTGAAGACATCACTGAGCGTTTCTCCTCTCATCCACTTATGGCTGACCAGTGGCTCGACTGGATTGCTTCTACTCCAGAAGGCGAAGACATCATCAACATCTTTGGCGAACTTGTCACCTTTGGCATCTTCCATCCGCTGTCCGGCGGCATTCTGGAGTTCCTCAAGGCTATTCCAGTGCTGGCCAAGGAGCGCAACATTGGCTTCATCCTGCCATCCGAAGCCTGTGCAGAAAAGAGCGTAGGTGCAGTTGAGGTGCCTTACAACATTTCGTGGGTTGACGAAGAGCGCGACACCTCTTGCTGGCTGGGCAACCATCTGCAGCGTGAGGCATTCAACAAGCTCTACAGCGTGGCCGACCGTGTACGCATCTGTGACGACCGCCGCATCAAGATGGACTGGGACTACCTGCAGGCCAGCAACAATTTCCGCTTCATGACCACCAAGCCTGGTATGCAGTTCCGAGGCATCTACGATTCGCCCTACGATGCTTTCACGAACTACATGAACATCCTTGGTGACTTCATCTCTCGCGTTAACAACCTTTACGGTGGTGCTGAGAATGAGGAAATTGACAGCTTGATTACCACAATCCAGAATCAAGACGATGAGATTGCTGCCAAGGACAAGGAAATCGAAAAGTTGCAGAAGCTCCTTGCCAAGTACAACCCTGTTGAGGCTAAGAAGGCCACCGCTCCTACACCCAAGGAAGACAAGCCAGCCAAGAAGCCGGCAGCAAAGAAAACAACCAAGAAAGCATAACAAACAAATAATTCTTGTTAGAATGATGAAGCGAGAGGTAGGCTCTATGAGTTTGCCTCTCGCTTTTTCTGTCCCAACATCGGCAGATTTTTCACAGCACTGTTACCGATGTAGCAGTGCAGTTTCATCGTTACAACACTTCAATGTTTTTGTTGTAAAACTTCGGTTTTGTAATTGCCGAACTTAAACTTTTTTGACACGAAACACTGCTTTTGAGGGTGCAAAAGCAAAAAAACTCGCATTGTACTTTTTTGTTTGGGTTAATTATCTTAAATTTGCACGCAGTATCAGTTGACCTAATAACCGATGAGCGACAAAATAGAGCATCAGGGTGTGATAGAAAGCATCGCAGATGGTCATGTTCGTGTTTCCATTATGCAAGTTGCCGCTTGCAGCGAATGCAAGGCAAAAGCGTTGTGTACTTCTTCTGAAAGCAAGGAGAAGTTCATTGACGTGTATGGTCACTATGCCGACCGCTACCGTGTGGGCGACTCCGTGAAGGTGTGCGGGTCGCTGACGATGGGCAAACGCGCTGTGCGCTATGCCTTTGTCTGGCCTACGGTGATGGTGCTGCTGGTTTGCTTTGTGTTGCGCGGTGTGCTGGAACTGTCCGAAGCACTCACGCTGGGCGCAATGTTGCTTATCGTTGTGGCTTATTTCGCGGTGGGCTATCTCAACAGAGACCGGCTGAGCCGCGATTTTGCTTTCTGGATTGAGTAAAGAGAACAACCATAAAACTAACAAACAAAATCTTTAAACATTATGAACGTAATTCTAATTGCTGTAATCGTTCTGGGCCTTATCGGACTCATCCTTGCAGGAAGTATCTTCGGTGTGGCCAAGAAGTTTGCGGTGAAGGAAGACCCCCGCATTGGTCAGGTGCTGGAAGTGCTGCCTGGTGCTAACTGTGGCGGATGCGGTTTCCCTGGTTGTGGCGGTATGGCCGCAGCCTGTGTGAAAGCTGCCGACGCAGGTTCGCTGGGCGACTTGAACTGTCCCGTGGGTGGTACTGAGTGCATGAAGAAGGTAGCCGACATTTTGGGCATGGAGGTAACAGCCTCTGCTCCGAAGGCTGCCTTTGTTCGTTGTAACGGTACGTGTGAAAACCGTCCGAAGTTGAACATCTACGACGGTGTGAAGAGTTGCCGTGTGGCCAACACTGCCAGCATGGGCGAAACAGCCTGTGCATACGGCTGTCTGGGTTGTGGCGACTGCGAAGCAGCCTGTCAGTTCGATGCCATCAAGGTGAATCCCGCTACGGGCATACCTGAGGTTGACATGGAGAAGTGTACAGCTTGTGGTGCCTGTGCCAAGGCTTGTCCGCGCAACATCATCGAAATCCGTCAGGTCAGCGGCGACAACAAGGACGCCTTCGTCGTAGAGTGTATGAACAAAGACAAGGGCGCAGCCGCCATGAAAGCATGTGCCAACGCTTGTATTGCTTGCAAGAAGTGCGAAAATGCTTGTGGCAGCGATGCCGTCCACGTGGTTGACAACAAGGCTTACATCAATCCAGAGGCTTGTGTACTCTGCGGCTTGTGTTACGAAGCCTGTCCGCGTGGCACCATTGCTTCTGTCAGCATCAAGGGCATTGAGCGCAAGCCAAAGGCTAAGCCAGCCGCCAAGCCAGCAGCAGGTGCCAAACCTGCCGTTGCTGCCAAAGCCGCTGCACCTGCCGCCAAGCCAGCTGCTCCTGCCAAGGAATGGAAGCCCATTGAAATCAAGTACGACGGTGCGCCGCTCATGCCATCACAGCAAATCCTGTTGGCTGGTCCGAAGGACATCAGCAATCCCGTGACTCCTGCCAAGGAGACGGCCTTTGAGCCAAAGCGCACAGATGCCCCGCTGCCACCGAGCCAGATGATTCTGCTGGGACTGAAGTAAGATTCTCAAATATGTAAATCGTCAAATTGAAAATTAGAATATGAAGACATTTAGAATAGGTGGTGTTCACCCCGCAGAGAACAAGCTGTCGAAGGCTGAACCCATCAAAGTGGCCGAACTGCCGAAAGTAGCTGTTTACCCCATGGGGCAGCACATCGGAGCACCAGCCAAGCCCGTCGTACAGAAAGGCGACAAGGTGAAGGTGGGCACGATGATTGCCGAGGCTGGCGGTTTCGTCTCTGCCCCCATTTTCTCTGGTGTCAGCGGCACTGTGCTCAAGGTTGACACGGTGATTGATGCCAGTGGCTATGCCAAGCCCGCTGTCTATATCACGGTGGAGGGCGACGAATGGGAACCCAGCATTGACCGCTCAGACAAACTTGTGACACTGAAGGAGAAACCCGAACTCACACCCGAAGCCATCGTTGACAAAATCAAGGCTGCGGGCATTGTGGGCATGGGTGGTGCTTGTTTCCCAACCCACGTGAAACTTTGTCCCCCTCCAGGCAACACCCCAGAGTGGGTCATCATCAACGCCGTAGAGTGCGAACCTTACCTCACAGCCGACCATCGCCTGATGCTGGAAAAGGCCGACCAGGTGCTGGTCGGTGTTGACTTGCTGATGAAGGCAGGCAAGGTGAACAAAGGCTTCATCGGCATTGAGGAGAACAAGTCCGATGCCATCAAGCTGCTCTGCGAAAAGTGTGCAGCCCAGTACCCCAACATCGAAGTAGTTCCACTGAAGACAAAATACCCGCAGGGTGGTGAGAAGCAACTGATTGATGCCGTTGTTCGCCGTCAAGTGGCAGCTCCTCCAGCATTGCCCGTCAGCGTGGGTGCCATTGTGCAGAACGTGGGCACAGCATACGCCGTGTATGAAGCGGTGATGAAAAACAAGCCCCTCTTCGAGCGTGTTGTCACCGTGACAGGCAAATCACTCAAGCAGCCCAGCAACTTCCTCGCCCGCATGGGCACCCCCATGAGCCAGCTGATTGATGCCTGTGGCGGTCTGCCCGAAGACACCGGCAAGGTCATAGGCGGTGGTCCAATGATGGGTAAGGCATTGCTCAACACCGAAGTACCCATTTGCAAAGGCTCTTCAGGCGTGCTGATTATGAACGAGAAGGAAGCCCTGCGCGGCGAGCCGAAGCCCTGCATCCGCTGTGCCAAGTGCGTGGGTGCTTGTCCGATGGGCCTGGAACCCTACCTCCTGGCCACACTCAGCCAGAAGCAGATGTGGGACAAGTGTCAGGCCGAAGACATTCCTTCTTGCATCGAATGTGGCTCTTGCCAGTTCACCTGCCCGTCCAACCGCCCGTTGCTCGACCTCATCCGCATGGGCAAATCCACAGTGATTGGACTGATTCATGCACGCAAGATAGCCGAAGGAACAAAGAAGAATAACTTCTAATATAAGAACAAACTTATGAATAAACTAATCGTATCACTTTCACCTCACGTTCACAGCGGCGACAGCATTGCCAGCAACATGTACGGGGTCATCATCGCCCTGGTGCCAGCACTTGTCTGTTCGTTTGTAGCCTTTGGCGTGGGTGCAATCATAACCACAGCCCTCAGTGTGGCTGCGTGTGTGTTCTTTGAGTGGGCCATCACCAAGTTCTGCTTAAAGAAAGCAAGTACCGTCTGCGACGGCTCTGCCATCCTGACGGGCATTCTGTTGGCTTTCAACATGCCAAGCAACATCCAGCCTTGGATTGTTGTCATTGGTGCTTTCTTCGCCATTGCTGTGGTGAAGATGACCTTTGGCGGACTGGGCTGCAACCTCTTCAACCCCGCTCTCGCTGGTCGTGCCTTTCTGCTCATTTCTTTCCCGGTAGATATGACCACATGGCCCGTGCCGGGACAAGGCTTCGGCACCTACCTCGACGCTGAGACCGGGGCTACACCTCTTTCTATTATGAAGGCAGCCTTCAAGTCGGGCGACGTGTCGATGCTCGAACAGCTTCCCTCCTTCAAAGACATGCTGATTGGCAACACAGGCGGCTGTCTCGGTGAAGTCTGTGCACTGGCACTCATCATTGGCTGCATCTACATGCTGGTCAAGAAGATTATCACCTGGCACATCCCTGTGAGCATTCTCCTCACCGTGTTCGTCTTCTCCGGTCTGCTCAATCTGGCCAACCCCGTTTATGCCAATCCGCTGGCCGAGTTGCTCAGCGGTGGTCTGCTCTTGGGTGCCATCTTCATGGCTACCGACTACGTGACCTCGCCCATGTCGGCCAAAGGTCAGATTGTCTATGGTGTGGCCATTGGCGCACTGACGGTCATCATCCGCACCTTCGGAGCCTATCCCGAAGGTATGTCGTTTGCCATCCTCATCATGAACGCCTTCGTGCCCCTTATCAATTCTAAGTTTAAACCAACCCGCTTTGGCGAAGTGCCAGCAAAAAAGTAATCGGACATGAAAAAGCTTGAATCTTCACTTACAAACATGTTGGCAGTGCTCACCGTCATTGCCATCGTAGCTGCGGGAGTTTTGGCTTACGTCAATTCCGTTACAGCTCCACAGATAGAGAAAATCAACGCCGAGAATCTGGCCGCTGGCATACGTGCCGTCATGGGCTCAGACGACATTCAGGTGGCCCAGCCACAAGAGGCCGACGGCTTCACCTGCTATGCCATCACCGATGCTTCAGCCCAGCCGCTGGGCACAGCCATTGTCACCACAGAGAACGGCTTCGGCGGTCCCCTTAAGGTGCTTGTCGGTTTCGACCGCGAAGGCACCATCCTGGGCTACACCGTGCTGGAACACGCAGAGACTCCGGGGCTCGGCGCGAAGGCAGGCGAGTGGTTCCAGGACAAGATTATTGGCAAGAACCCCGGTCAGTGTAACTTCACCGTGTCGAAAGACGGCGGCGAGATTGATGCCATCACAGCATCGACCATCACCAGCCGTGCCTTCCTCCTCGCCATTCAGAATGCCTACGACAAGCTGAAGGGCAGTCAGGACGCACAGACTGGGGCCTCGCCCCAGGCCGGCAAGACCACAGCCGTGTGCGACGGCAAGAATGGCTGCTGCAAGGCCGAGGCTTCTCCTGGCTGCAATGGCGACTGCCATTGTGAGAAAGAAGCGGCCTGTGATGCAGAGACCTCTGAACCGAAAGAATAACCCCAAAGAAAACGAATACAATTATGAATAACATGAAAGTTTTGCTGAATGGTATCATCAAGGAGAACCCTACCTTCGTCCTTCTTTTGGGTATGTGTCCTACACTCGGTACCACTTCCTCAGCACTCAACGGCATGTCGATGGGACTGGCTACAATGGCCGTGCTCATCCTCAGCAACTTCATCATCTCTCTGATTAAGCAGCTTGTGCCCGACATGGTGCGCATCCCGTCCTACATCGTGGTCATTGCCAGCCTGGTGACAGTGCTGCAGATGCTCATCAAGGCATACGCGCCCGAAATAGACAAGAGCCTTGGCCTCTTCATTCCGCTCATCGTCGTGAACTGCATCATTCTGGGTCGCGCCGAGTCGTTTGCAGCCAAGAACAATCCCGTAGCCTCCATCTTCGACGGCATCGGCATTGGTCTGGGTTTCACACTGGGTCTCACCAGCCTGGGAGCCGTGCGCGAACTGCTGGGCACAGGAGCCATCTTTGGCCATACCCTCTGGGGCGAAAGCTACGGAATGCTCATGTTCGTGCTTGCCCCCGGTGCCTTCCTCGCCCTGGGCTATCTCATCGTAGTGTTTAACAAAATCTTTAAGAAGGCATAACCATGGAAACAGTACTTAGCTTAATACTCATCATCATCACAGCCATCTTCGTCAACAACGTCGTATTGGCTCAGTTCCTCGGCATCTGTCCGTTCCTCGGCGTGTCCAAGAAGGTTGACACAGCCAGCGGCATGGGCATGGCCGTCACCGCAGTGCTTGTTGTGGCCACGGCAGTGACCTACGGCATACAGAAACTGGTGCTCGACCCCAATGGCCTCGGCTACCTCCAGACCATTGCCTTCATCCTCGTCATTGCGGCACTGGTGCAGATGATTGAAATCATCCTGAAGAAGACCATGCCCGCGCTCTATCAGGCACTGGGCGTGTTCCTTCCGCTCATCACCACCAACTGCTGCATCCTCGGTGTGGCCATCCTCGTGATTCAGAAGGACTACAGCCTGCTCGAAGGAGTCATTTATGCCGCCTCCACAGGCATAGGCTTCCTCCTGGCCATGGTGCTCTTTGCCGGTCTGCGCGAACAGCTCGAACTGGTCAATGTGCCCAAATCCTTCACCGGCGTGCCCATCGCACTCATCACCGCTGGCCTTCTGGCCATGGCCTTCATGGGCTTCAGCGGCGTTGACGGCGGTCTGAAGATTCTGTTCGGCCTCTAAGCCGGCGACACAACATAACCCTGTAATGCTTGGCAAGCAGCGGTGCAAACTCGGCGAGAGTGCACAGTCTGCTTGCCAAGTTTTTTGTGTAAACTCGCTCACACAGCTATCCAAACTGTCTTGCACTTCAGACACAACGGAGCGAGATAGGCAACAATTCTATAAATCATTGTTTGATTCTTAAGAATCATTGTTTGATTTACAAGAATCATTGTTTGATTCTTAAGAATCAAAGTGTGATTCTTAGTTTTATTGCCTATCTCGCTCCGTTTGGTTCGGTGTGTGACAGAATTTTCCCTTCGGCGGGGTGGGGAAGTAAAGGAAATGTTTGTGCAGAAATGAAACATTCTTTCTGCTGTGCAGATGCAGTGAAAGTGGGCGTGGTGCCTTCCGTTTTCGGCCTTTAGCCTTGTTTTATGTGCCCTTTATACTATTTTTGCAGACAAACATTGCTGTGTTTAAAAAAATTTGCTTACCTTTGCAAGCATTTTGGGCTTGAAAACAATAAAGAATGCCCATTGTGCGTTAAATAAGTTAAAATAACAACAGAAAAATCTTCAGCTAAGATAGATGTCGGAGACGAACAATATAGATGGAATGAATGCCTTTCAGCGAGCACTGAAACGAATGGGTGACATTCTGGGTGCTGCCGTGTTGCTCGCGCTATTCCTTCCATTTTTCATTTTACTCATTATTATATATAAGGTGACGGGCGGTGGCCCCGCTTTCTATACACAGGAGCGCATCGGGCTGCATGGTAAGCCCTTCCAGATATACAAGTTCAGGACCATGGTGGTGAATGCCGAGAAGGAGGATGTCCCTGTGCTGGAACAGCCCGACGATGTGCGGTTGCTGAAGTACGGGAAGTTCATGCGCAGTCACCACATTGACGAATTGCCACAGCTCTTGAATGTGCTTCGTGGCGATATGTCTTTTGTGGGCTACCGTCCTGAGCGACGCTATTTTATAGATAAAATCATGGAGGTCAACAGGGACTACGAACTGCTGTTTGTCAGTCGTCCGGGCGTTACGTCGCTGGCCACCATTCGCAACGGATATACCGACACGCTGGACAAGATGCTTCGCCGGCTGGACTACGACCTTGACTATCTGCGCCATCGTTCACTCCTGCTCGACTGGAAGATTATCTTCGAGACCGTGTTCAGCATCTGATTCGTTGCCCCCGTCTCTGTATTTAACATTTATCGCATAACTCATACATCATTATGTTCAAGAAGATTCTTGTAGCTGCATTCATTTCCCTGACTCCGCTGTTTGTGGATGCTCAGTCTATGACTGATACGCAGGTTGTCAATTACATTCAGAAGGAACAGGAGCGAGGCACCTCGCAGCAGCAGATTGTTGTGAATTTGATGAAGCGCGGCGTGACAACAGCCCAGCTGCAACGCATTCGCCAGAAGTATCAGCACCAGCAGCAGGAAGTGACGGCTGTAGATAACACGACGACGAAGGAGAACGTGGAGGAAGAAGTAGATGTGTTCTACAGCGACTCGCTGGGCTATGAAGAAGATGACACAAGGGCCGAGGAGCGTGTATTTGGACGCAACATCTTCAACAACAGGCGTCTCACCTTCCAGCCCAACCACAATATGCCAACGCCGCAGAACTACCGCCTGGGTGCAGGCGACAATGTGGTGATTGAGGTGTGGGGCGCATCGCAGCAGACCTACAACAAGACCATCTCGCCCGACGGCACTGTGACCATCGAGGGTGTAGGCCCCGTGAAGTTGGCTGGCCTCTCGGTGAGCCAGGCCAATGCCGAACTGAAATCTACGCTGGGCAAATACTACAGCGCATCGAACATCCAGCTCACCGTCGGCGGCACCCGCTCCATCCAGGTGCAGGTGATGGGCGAGGTCCGTGTGCCGGGCACTTACACGCTGAGTTCGCTCTCTTCTGCCTTCAATGCACTCTATTCTGCCGGAGGCATCAACAACGTGGGTACTTTGCGCGACATCAAGGTGTATCGTGGAGGGCGCATCATTGCCACGATTGACGTATATGACTACATCCTGACAGGCAATTCGTCGGGCGATGTCCGCCTGCAAGACAATGATATTATTGTCGTTGGCCCCTACGACTGCATTGTGGCCGTGCGCGGTAGTGTCAAGCGTCCGATGTACTACGAAATGCGCAAGTCGGAGTCTGTGGGCACCCTGCTGAAGTATGCGGGCGGATTCACGGGCGATGCCTACAAGAAGAGCGTCACACTGACCCGCAAGTCGGGGGCTACTTACAGCATCCACACCATTGATGAGTTCCAGTTCAACAACTTCACCGTTGACGATGCCGACTCGGTGTTTGTCGGAGCCACTTCCACAGAGTTTGCCAACAAGGTGGAAATCCGTGGAGCCGTAGAACGCCCCGGTGAGTTTGAAATCGGCACAGGCGTGAGCACCGTGAAGGAACTCGTTGCTGCCGCAGGCGGACTGAAGACGGATGCCTTCACCACCCACGTGATGATTCACCGCCACAAGCCCGACATGACGCTGGAAGTCATCAATATGGACATAGCAGCCCTTGTGAACGGCACTGCCCCCGACATCCCCTTGCAGAAGTACGATGTGCTCTTCATCCCCAGCAAGAGCGACATGCACGCCGACGAGGTTCTGAGCATCATCGGAGCCGTGCGTTTCCCCGGCGCATACAAGTATGCTGACAACACCACCCTTGAAGACCTCGTGCTTCAGGCCGGTGGCCTCACGGAGGGTGCTTCCACGGTGAAGGTTGACGTGAACCGCCGCATCAAGGATCCCACTGCCACCGAGAAATCAGCCCAGCTGACCCAAAACTTCACCTTTGCGCTGAAGGATGGCTTTGTGATTGACGGCGAGCCGGGCTTTGCGCTTCAGCCATTCGACCAAGTCATTGTGCGCAACAGTCCTGCCTTCCACCGTCAGGAGAACGTGATTATTGACGGTGCAGTCAACTTTGAAGGTACTTTCGCCTTGTCGAACAAGAACTATCGCCTGTCCGACCTGGTGAAGGATGCAGGCGGACTGACGAATTTTGCATACGCCAGAGGCGCACGCCTGAAGCGCATCCTGAGCGAGGAAGAACGAATTACACGTGTTAACACTATTCGTGCCCAGCACATAGGCTTCATCGAGGATGCCCTCAAGGGCGGCAGTGATTTCAACAAGGAAATGATTGACTCGCTCAATTCGCTCAAGACCAACCAGGGTTCCACTTACCTCGTGAGCATCGACCTTGAGGAAGCCCTGAAGAACCCAGGCGGCGAGGCTGACATCGAAATGCGCGAGGGCGATGTGCTCTATGTGCCTCAATATTCAAGTACGGTGAAGATTTCGGGTGCTGTAAGCTACCCCGTGTCAGTCCTCTACAAGAAGGGAAAGCCGCTGAAGTACTACATCCAGCACGCAGGAGGCTTCGACGACAATGCCAAGAAGAATCGTGTCTATGCAGTGAACATGAACGGCACCGTGGCTAAGCTGAAAAAATCTTCGAGCAAGGGCATTGAGCCAGGCTGTGAGATTTACGTGCCCACCAAGCCTATCAAGCAGAACAAGATGAGCACCTCCGAGATGCTCAGTATTGGTTCGACTTCAGCCTCCGTAGCCAGTGTGATTGCTGTCATTGCTAATTTGTTGAAGAAGTAAAGAAACTTGCAGATTATGGAAGAAAACAAGAATAATTCCGAAGTCATTGACTTGCGCGAGGTCTTCAAGACTCTCTGGAACAAGAAGATGCTATTCATCAAGGTCTGGATAGTCACATTCATCCTGGCTTGTGCCTACATTCTGCCCATCCCTCGCACCTACACCTCCGAGCTTTCGCTGGCTCCAGAGCTGGGTAGCCAGATGACAGGCGGTGGATTGGCTTCTTTGGCAGGTTCTTTTGGCATTGACTTGTCGAGTATGCAGGCCGAAGATGCGTTTTATCCTTTGCTATATCCCGATGTGGTTTCCTCTAACGAGTTTGTTGTACGCCTCTTTGATGTGCGTGTCAAATCGCTGGATGGGGAAATAGATACTGACTATTACACCTATTTGACCCAACACCAAAAAGCGACGTTCTATAGAGTGCCTATCAATTGGGTGAAGAGGCAGATTAAGAATCTCCTTGAGGAGAAAGAAGAGAGACCTTCCGCAGGTGACGGCAAAATCAATCCGTTTATGATGACGGAGAATCAGGATAAGGTTGCCAAAGCTGTGAGTGCCAATATCTCGTGTGATGTTGACATCAAGACAAACGTGATAACCATCAGTGTCGTTGATCAAGACCCGCTGATTTGTGCTACCATGTGTGACTCTGTGCGTGTACTCCTGCAGGATTTCATTACGAAGTATCGCACCAACAAGGCGAGCATTGATGTGGAGCACTATCAGGCTTTGCTTGATGAGGCTGAGAAGGATTATAATAAGTCTGTTGATGCTTACAGTGCTTATTGCGATGCACATAAGAACTCTATTTTGCAGTCTTATCTTTCGGAAAGAGACAAGCTCGAAAACGATATGGCTGTAAAACTGAACGTGTATAACACGATGAGCAGTCAGCTGCAAGCCGTGAAATCTAAGCTTCAGGAGCGCACGCCTGCATTCACACAGCTTCGCGGTGCTTCTGTCCCCATTAAAGCCACAGGCCCTAAGCGCATGATTTTTGTAGCGGCAATGCTTTTCCTTGCTTTCTGGGGGACGTGTCTGTATATCTATCGTAAGGAAATAATAGAACAGCTTGTAAATCCAGCCTCCAAAAAATCCTAATTACAAGCGGCTTCTTATTGTTGTCTTCTTATTATAAACAATGAAGCTCGATAATATTTTTCTGATACGTAAAAATGCAATAGACAGGCTCTTTCTGTTCCGGAAGATAGACTTTGAAAGTCTTTTGACCATACAGAAGGTAGATGTAGTACGTTGGGTGTTCTATTTTGGAATGCTCATCGTTTACTATGCATCTATGACTCCTTGGTTTCTGTGGCGAATTTATTCCTATTTCCCGCTGTTTGCCTTTTTCCCGATAGTGCTCAGTATGTTGCTGTCAAGAGGTTTGAGCACACCGCTTTTTACCCGAAAGGACTATATTTATCCTACGGTGGCATACTTCTTCTTGATTTTTACGGTAGTCATCATCAATGGGCGCAATGCCTTTGCCTATATATTCATGGTGTTTAATCTCACCATATTCTTGTCTGTGTTTAAGTTGAATATTGACGAGCTGGACAGGCTGGGGACTTTCTTGGCAAAGAGTATGGGCTGCTTGCTGGCAGTGTCCATACCTTTCTATCTGCTCTATTTGGTGGGTTTCCCTATACCTCATTATCATCTGGTTAATCCTGATTTCGATTATTCGTATGAGAACTATCGTTTTTTTCTGATAGACGACCGTTCCACCTTTGAATTGGTGCCGCGTTTCCACTCTGTCTTTCTGGAACCTTCGCATCTTGGTATGGCCTGTATCTCTTTGCTGTTTGCTCAGATAGGTAAATGGAGAAGGTGGTACAACATTGTGCTGTTTGTAGCACTGATTCTCACCTTTTCGCTTGCAGCCTATGTGTTCCTGGTCATCATGCTGTATTCTGCCAGCTGGATGAAGGGGAAAGCGATTATCGCAAAATTGATGATGTTGGGAGGGCTGTGCCTTGTTGTGGTCGTAGCCTCCTTATTCTACAATAAAGGTGACAATCTCGTCAATCAGCTGATTGTGCAACGTCTGACCATCAATGAGGATGGAAAGCTGGAAGGCGACAACCGTGTTTCATCTATTTTTGAGAGGGAGTATGACCAAATGGCATCTTCGAGCGAAATACTGGTTGGGCGTGGAAGCGAGAGCATGAAAAAGTTCGGCTTCGGAAATGCTGGGTATCGCGTCTATATCTATAGCAATGGTCTGATTACGGTCTTTGTGCTTATCATCTTTTTTGCAGTTGTCGTCAGTACAAGCCGAAACACTAAAGCCAAAATAGTCATGCTGCTGGTACATGCCATTTCTTTTATCCCCCATGCGGTGCCAGTGAAACAAAGTTTTTTCATACCCCTCTATATCATGCTGTTTATAACCATTAAGCAATCAGAAGAGAAACAACAGGAAAGTAAAGAAGCATAGAATGGAACCAGCCAAAAGAATTATATTGAATACATCTGTACAGTATGTCCGTTCCTTCATATACATGGTGCTGACACTGTTTTCTACGCGCTTTATCTTGAGTGCGTTGGGGCAGTCGGACTTCGGACTTTATTCTGTCATTGGCAGTATTGTGATGATGCTGGGTTTCATTACCAGTTCGCTGGCCAGCAGCACACAGCGTTTTTTGTCTTATACGCATGGCTTGGATGACAAGCAGGAATTGCGACACATCTTCAGCAATGCCTTGCTTTTGCATGTTACTATTGCTCTGGTTCTGGTCCTGTTGATGGTGGTGATAGAGCCTTTTATGATGAACTATTTGCGCATACCCGCAGGAAGGCTGGAGGCTGGTGTCTTTGTTTATTATATGGTGACCATTATGATTGCCATGACCTTTATCACATCGCCGATACGTGCGCTGTATATTGCCCGTGAGAACATTGTTTACGTTTCCGTTGTAGAAGTGACAGATGCCGTCTTGAGGTTGGTCGGGGCCATCTCTCTTGCCTATATCTCTTGGGATTCGCTCAAGGTCTATGCCTTTTTGATGTCTTCCTTGTCTGTCTTCAATCTGCTTGTTTACATGATTTATGCAGGGGCAAAATATGATGAGTGTCATTTCCCCCGGATAGAAGAAATAAAGAAAGCATACTTGAAGAAACTTACGGGATTCGCCGTCTGGAATGTCTATGCTGTTGGCTCCACCGTGTTGCGGACACAGGGCTTGGCCATTATCATCAATCGCTTCTTCGGCACCGTTGTCAACGCTTCCTACGGCATTGCTCTTCAAATTTCCCATGCTATCAGTTTCATTGCCCTCTCAATCTTGAACTCTATCAATCCGCAGCTGATGAAGGCAGAAGGGCGAGGTGACAGAAAACAAATGCTGAAGTTGGCAACGATGGAGAGTAAGTATTCCTATATGATTCTGTCTTTAGTGCTGATACCAGTCATGATAGAGATACCCCAGATATTGATGTTCTGGTTGGGCCGAGTGCCTGAATATGCAGTGGAGTTTTGCACCTGTATTGTCCTTGCCTTTAT
This sequence comes from Bacteroidaceae bacterium, assembly GCA_017453465.1. Classification (GTDB taxonomy): domain Bacteria; phylum Bacteroidota; class Bacteroidia; order Bacteroidales; family Bacteroidaceae; genus Minthosoma. The sequence goes on from JAFTEV010000073.1 coordinate 24,611, forward strand.
TCTCGACCAGTCCACCATAGGTCTGACTTCAGCCAACCAGGCAATAGGCCGAATCCGCAATTATACCTTGCTGGTCAGCACAATCCGTCTGATGATATTGCCAGCATCGTGGATTTGTCTTTATATAGGCTATCCTGCTCACTCTGTGATGATTGTGTATATCATATTTGAACTGCTTTGTGGAGTGGTTCGTATTCCGTTCTTGAAATATACAGGCGGACTGGACGTGAAGGATTATTGCCGAAATGTCTTTTTGAAAACATTGCTTCCCATCATAGGTAACATTGTAGTCTCTTATGCCATTTCGCAAAAGCTTGACATCCCTTATCGGTTCATCCTGACAGAGTGTGTGGGTGTAAGCGTAGGAGCGGCTTTGATTTACCTGTTTGCACTGTCTGCTGCAGAAAAAGAGTGGCTCAATCATTTGATAAAAACCAAAGTGCTGAGACGTATATCATGAAACTGCGAATAATAGACACCATTTTGTTCAATATAAGAGCTTTTGGATTTCGTCAAGGGCTAAAACTTCCTGTGTATATATACGGGAAGGTTAAGTTCTATCAGATTGGTAAAATAGAAATACATTGCCCCTTGAAGCGGGCTATTGTAATTATAGGCATGAATGCTCATGACACATCAGCCCCCTACAGCATCTTCAACAACCAGGGTACGATAGAGGTTCACGGTCGTGTCTATTTGCATCATGGAAGCCGATTGACCAACAAGGGGCGAATCGTTTTTGGCGCTAACAACATTTTTAGTCACAACACAGAGTTTGATATCAAAGAGCGGATTGAATTCGGACATGATGTTTCTGTTGGTTATCAATCTGTTTTTACGGACTCCGATGTGCACTACTCTGTAGATGTATCCACCCGTCGAGTTTATAGGAACACAAAGGCTATTCGGATTGGCAATTACAATTGGTTTGGCAGTCACACGTATGTGAAGAAAGGGACTGTTACACCAGATTATACGATGGTGGCATCTCCGAATGCATTACTGTCGAAAGACTACAGCAATCTGCCTCCTTATACAGTGTTGGGAGGATGTCCTGCCCGTCCCATAAAACAGGGACTTCGCCGTGTATATAAATTCCGTTCAGAAAATGCCATTCGCGACTTTTTTGCGGATAATCCCCATGCAGAGTATTATTCTATTGTTGATGATATGGATTTGGACGATTTTTGCAAATTATTTGATATTCCTCAATGAAAGTAGCATATATTACTAACAGTTCTCGCAACTTGGGCGGTGCGACCAAAGCCCTGCTCCAGCTTATTGAGAAGCTTGCTGAAAAAGGCGTAGAACCCATTATCATACTGCCCGATTCTAATGGTATTTATCATGAACTGAAAGAAAAGGGAATCAAGGTTTACGCTCTTGAGTACAGAATGAATATATACCCCCCACTGCGTGGCATTAAAGATCTGCTGTTCTTTATTCCCCGTTCAGTAGGACGCTATTATTTGACGCGAAAGGCTGCGAGTCGCTTGGCTGGTATTCTGAAATCCAACGGCGTTCAGCTTGTCCATGCCAACACAAGTGTTGAGGAGATTGGGCGGTTGGCAGCTGAGCACCTGAAAATTCCTCATGTCTATCATGTCAGAGAGTATGCTGACAAGGATTTCGGGATGCACTATATTCCGTCAAAAAGCTATATCCATGCCAAAATGAGGGGAGGCAATACAATTTGCATCACCAAGGGAATACAGCACTATCATGGACTGGACAGGCTTCGTGGAGCGAAGGGAAAATCACTTGTCGTATATGATGGAGTATTGCCAGTGCAGGACGAGCCCCAATATTCTGATGCCGGAACCTATTTCCTCTTTGCTGGGCGTGTAGAAGCAGCCAAAGGATTGGACTTCCTTTTGCGTGGCTATTCACAGTATGCAAAATCTGTACAATCTCCGCTTCCGCTAAAAATTGCGGGTGGGCTGAATCGCAAAGAATATCTGGCAGAACTCCAAGACTATGTCCGTGTGAATGGCCTGGAGCAAAGCGTGGAGTTTCTGGGGCCCCGCAGTGACATCTTCGACTTGATGCGCGGTGCTAAAGCCATCATCGTCGCATCCTCTTTCGAAGGCTTTGGATTCTGCACGGCAGAAGCAATGTTTAATGGTTGTTTGGTGATTGGCCGTGACTTGACAGGCACAAATGAACAGTTCGACAATGGTCTGAAAATGCACGGCAAAGAGATTGGTCTGAGATACAAGACTACCGACGAACTGGCTCGAATCCTGCAAGAGGTGGATACTTCTTCCGACGACAAGTATCTTGAAATGAAAAAACGCGCTTTTGCAACGGTCAATACCCTTTACACCTCTGGTCATTCTGCACAGCAGGTATATGAGTTCTATAAATCAATACTGATGGGGCGTGAATGAGTTAAGCCAATACTGGTGGCAGCGTGTAAAACCATATAACCGCAAAGCCGTAAAACCGCAATTATGTACAAGCTATTAGATAAATTGATTTGCCTATTGGCAACAACACTGCATTTCGTTTGGAACTTCCACTGCTATTCTGTCTTGCTAATTTGGAAAAGAAAGTTCTACACAGCCTGGATTTCCAAAGAATTTGCAGCATGTGGTAAGCAGAGCAAGTTCTACGGATTTAAAGCTCTTTATGGTGCAAAATACTGCACAATAGGGAGCGGTGTCAGAGTGGGGGCGGATGTGGTCTTAGAAGTATATGACCGATACATGGATCAGCATTTCAATCCACACTTTTCTATAGGCAACGACTCCTGCATCGGTGACGATAGTCATTTGACTTGTATCAATGAAATCAGAATTGGCAACAATGTGCGCATGGGCAGGAAAATCTTCATTACCGACAATGCTCATGGAGCCTCCGACCCCGCACTTCTGGATATACGTCCCAACCTGCGTCCGATGGTGAGCAAGGGCCCTGTGATTATAGAGGACAATGCTTGGATAGGTGAAATGGTGTGCATCATGCCTGGAGTAACCATCGGGCGGGGTGCCATCATCGGAGCCAACGCCGTAGTGACCAAGGATGTTCCGCCCTACAGCCTTGTGGGTGGAAACCCCGCAAGGGTTATCAAACAGCTGCGATGACCGCCCAACCGTAAAACCTCACAACCACAAAAACCGCATGAGACTACTTTTGTTTAATATCTTGTTACTTTGTTCCGTCCTGCTTTCCGCTGCTGAGCCTCTTGTCCTGACACAGGCTATGATAGACAAGGCTGGGGGACAACTGACTGTGTCTTCCGACTACACCCTGAAGGGGGAAACCATCGTCCTGCCCCAAAAGTTCAGACTGGTATTCAAGGGCGGAACAATGGCGGGCGGAGTACTGCAAGGCAACCAGTCGGTCATCAAGGCGGAGGCAGACAAGCAGATTTTCGGACCAGGGCTGCAAATTAAGGGTACATGGAACATCGCCAATATCTACGATACATGGTTTATTTTTGATGAAAGGAAAACCTTTGTTTCCAATCAGATAATCACAAACATTCTTGCCCTGGCCAGCGACAATGTGAAGAACCACATCTATTTTAGGGCAGGGCGAACCTATTATTTTGAACTGCCCTATAAAGGCCGGGGCGACTTTGGAGAAATGTTTTCCTACAAAATGGTGGATGGCAAGAAGAAAGTGAATTACGGAGAAGTTTATGATGACAAGTATTCCTATCTGCGCATCTTTACCATTCCATCCAACACACACGTCACCATTGACTGCACCCTGCAGATGTTGCCTACAAATATCGGTGCATACTTTGTGTTTTGGGAGAAAGACAAACGCAACGTGACGGTTGACGGCAGCGGCAGAGTGAGTGCAGACAACAGCGTCCATGTCTTCGACAACCCTTATCGTGGCAAGAATTACTACGGCGAATGGGGCTTCATTTTCAATTGCATCCGATGCAAGAACTTCACCTTCCGAGACATTACCCTGACCGATGCCTTTGGCGACTGCCTGATATTTCGAGGTTCGTATAGCAAGGGGGACACCTCTCCCCGGTATGCCGAAGGTTTGACAATGGAGAACGTGAAGATTCTTCGTGCACGCCGTAATGGACTGACGGTCGCTGCCCGTAATTGTACGATAAGAGATTGCAGATTTGAAAAATGCGGTAAGGTCAATGGCACACTCCCCAAGTCTGCCGTCGATTTTGAAGCCGACAACCTTCAAGACTATCCCGAGCTGGAAAATCGAGATGTCCTGCTTGACAACTGCGTGTTTGTTGACAATGTTCGCGACATAGCATCATCGAACAATGCCACACTGGAGTACGGACAACCGGCAACCGTCATATCGAATTGCGTTTTCTCTAACCCGCTGAAAATTTGCTGGGCTTATTGGCTGAAGTTTGACAATTGTACCATTACATCCCTTATTGGTCCCAATGGCGCGGAAATCAGTGGCGGCAATTGGGTGAAAAACGTGTCGTTCAGCAATTGCAATATCAAGTCTATGCCTCGGATTCTTCAGACAAAGTCTTGGAACAATAAATTTATTAATTGTAAAATAGAAAATTTAAAATAGTGATTATGAATTCAAATTCAAGACCCCATTCCGAAGCTCTCAATCTTTTACGCTTCCCCTTAGCGCTTGTTGTTGTGCTTGTACATGTTGTGGGTGCAGGCATCCCCAATCGTGAAAGTTATATGGAAACAAGTCCTCCTTTTGCGGAAGTACTGAATTTTATCAAGGCTTTTCTGAGTGGTCAAAGTGTGCCTATCTATTTTTTGATTGTATTAATGTCATACCTTTGCGTACTTTCTGCCCATGCCCAGAGGGTAGATATGGACGCACTTTGGAACATCAACATACCTGTACTGCGCATCACCACACAGAATGGCGAGGAACCGACCTGCGACTACGTCCACTCCCCCGGCGGCCGTTCCCGTTCCATTGCCAATGCCGTGCAAGTGCCAGGCCGAATGGTCATCACCCAGAAACGCGACACCCTCTACGATAGCGGCCAATACGCCGAGGGCAAGTCGGGGATGACAATAAAGATTCGCGGCAACACCAGTGCTTATACCCCTAAGAAGCCCTTTAAGCTCAAGTTGCAGAAAAAGGCCGACTTGCTGTTTAGGGACTCGAAGGACTACCGTGACAAGAACTGGGTACTGCTCAAGATGGGCAATACTCTGAATACTGCCATCGGCAATTTTGTGAATGAGAAGACAGGACTCCGCTGGACACCAAGATACCAGTTTGTCAATCTGGTCATCAATGACGACTACAGGGGACTGTATTACCTTTCGGAAAATGTACGAAAATCATCTACCCGCATCAACGTTGACGATACAGGCTACATTTTTGAATATGATGCCTATTACTGGAAAGACTCGCTCTACGTTAAGAGTTTCTTTGCGAGCAATATGGGCTATACCCTGAAATATCCCGAACCAGAAGAAATCTCACCCGCAGCCTATGCCTATTTTCAGGACATGATTCCCCAGATGGAAAGGGCGATGGTATCTGGCAAATACGACGAAATGCTAAATGTCGAGACTTTCGCTCAATGGATTTTAGCCCACGACATATTGGGCACCGATGATGCGTTTGGCTCTAACCTCTACTTTACAAAGTACGACCCTTCTCCCAACTCCAAAATCGAAATGGCCAACTTGTGGGACTTCGATTCAATCTTGAAGACAAGCTACGATGCGTGGGGAACTTCCCACACCAGCGGAGCTTTCTTCCCCTACTACATGTTCAGGAAAGGTGACAGTATGCTTCGGCACTATTATTACCGGTGGAGACAACTGCAGCAAGACGACTTCTTCTTGCAGCTCTATGACTTCTTGGACAGTTTCCTGTCCCCAGAAGTCTGTGAAGACATAGACAAATGCAGGCAAATGGACGCCGCACGCTGGGGAAGCAGATTTAAAGCAATTTCTCAAGAAGTCGCCGACGCCAAAACATACTTTGCCAACCGCGAAGTATGGTTGACCGACACCATTGCATCCATGGGGAAACAACTCACCCCAAGGCTAGGCGACTTAGACAACGATGGCCTCTTGACCACAGCCGACATCACTCAACCGATAAGTCTCTACCTGAACCATTCCGATACAGATGCGGTAGAGGCCTTTACCGACATTACGGGCGACGGTAAGCTGACGATTATCGACATAACAGAACTCATTACAATGTTTCTGAATCAGTAATAGGAAAAGAATTGTCCAAGCATAAATTGTCCAATTATATAAATATGAGAGATTTTCAAAACATCAAGATTGCTGTGGCCGGCACGGGCTACGTGGGCCTCAGCATTGCCACACTGCTGGCACAGCACCATGAGGTGGTGGCTGTGGATGTGGTGGAAGAGAAAGTGAACCTGATTAACCAGCGGAAGTCGCCCATTCAGGACGAATACATCGAGAAGTATCTGGCAGAGAAGGAACTGAACCTGCGTGCCACGCTGGACGGCAAGGAGGCTTATCGCGATGCAGACTTTGTAGTCATCGCAGCCCCCACGAACTACGACCCCGTGAAGAACTACTTCGACACGAGCCACGTGGAGGAAGTCATCGACCTCGTGCTGGAGGTCAATCCCGATGCCGTGATGGTCATCAAGAGTACCATCCCCGTGGGCTATTGCCGCAGCCTCTACTCTAAGTACGCCATGAAGTTCCTGGCCAATCCTAACTTGGCGGGCAAGAAGTTCAACCTGCTTTTCTCGCCCGAATTTCTGCGCGAGTCGAAGGCACTGTACGACAACCTGTACCCCAGCCGCATCATCGTGGGCTACCCCAAGCTGATTCAGAACGCCGACTACGCCAACGAAAATGCCGCTATCGAAGCCATTGCTGGGCCGAACCTGGAACACGCTGCCCACACCTTCGCCAAGCTCTTGCAGGAAGGTGCCCTCAAGCCCGAAATCGACACCCTCTTCATGGGCATGAAGGAGGCCGAGGCCGTCAAGCTCTTTGCCAACACCTACCTGGCCCTGCGTGTCAGCTACTTCAACGAACTGGACACCTACGCCGAAGTGAAGGGACTCGATGCCAAAGCCATCATTCAGGGCGTTGGACTCGACCCCCGCATTGGTTCGCACTACAACAACCCCTCCTTCGGCTACGGCGGCTACTGTCTGCCCAAGGACACCAAGCAACTCCTGGCCAACTACCAGGACGTGCCGCAGACCATGATGTCGGCCATCGTCGATTCCAACCGCACCCGCAAAGACTTCATTGCCGACCGCGTGCTGCAGATGGCAGGCTACTACAACTACACCAACCGCATCCGCTGGAATCAGAACGAAGAGACGCAGGTGACCATCGGCGTGTTCCGTCTCACCATGAAGTCCAACAGCGACAACTTCCGGCAGTCCTCCATCCAGGGCATCATGAAGCGCATCAAAGCCAAGGGAGCCACCGTCATCATCTACGAGCCCACGCTGGAAGACGGCACCACCTTCTTCGGTTCCCGTGTGGTCAACAACCTGGCCGACTTCAAGGCGCAGAGCCAAGCCATCATCGCCAACCGCTACGACTCCTGCCTCGACGACGTGCAGGACAAAGTCTATACAAGAGATATTTTCAGGAGGGATTAACAGTCCCTCCTTTTTGCATTATTGTACATAAATGCCGCATAACTTCGACTTAATTTCAAGTCAGAAGTTCGACTAAACTTTGACTAAAAAAGTTCGACTAAAGCCCACTTTTTCTTTTCATCAAGGAACAGAAGGTATTTGCGTATATCAATATTCTGATTCGCCGAGTTGTTCATAAATCTTCACAAGACATTTGATATATCATTCCTTGGAGTAACAAACTTTACAATACAGTCTATGCATGTTGGCTTCCCTGTTATCTCGTCGATGAAAACATTGGCAGGGTGCATGTCCTCCAAAGCTAACCGGTTTGATATATAATTTACGCCTTGTCCCTCCCTGTTGTCACGGAATCCTTTTGCAGCCACCATTTTGTCTATTTCTTCTTTGGTAGCAAGACGTTGACAACGTATGTATGGCTGCGTAAGCACAACCCGGAGCAATCCGTCACCATCGCGAGTAAAGCCAATAACCCTCATTGCTGTTTCGGGGAAAAGATAGTTGTGCAAGGCAATGGCTTCTAAAGCTTTTTGAGTCGTAGAATATATAGAGGTACGCTCTTTTGCCACAGAAAAGTCGCCCGCTTTGTAATAGACTTTGGCTTCTGCACCCTGAGCAATCATTGGTCCGAAATTCTTCTCAATGATAGCCTCCGAATGTTCAAACCACAGGCCACAAGCCTTCGCCCACATTTCGAGCAGCCGCTCTTGCTCTTCGTCTATTTGCCAATTGGCCGGGCCGCTTCCTTCGCTGCTTTCAGCATTGCCACCTGCTGTAAGGCTTCTTTTCGCGTAGCCCACGACGATGGACGCCCCAATGAGAGGCGCGCCTCCCTTGCAGAGTCCTGCATGCTCTGGTAGAGTAAATCCAATAAAATCTTTTCTTCCATATTGTATGTCGCTTGTTAAGTTATTAATCATTTGCAACGTTCTTTCCGAAAAGCCTTCTGTTGCAATGGCTGTATAGATATCGTTTAATTCGTCCATAATCTCATGCGTTGTTTGCTATTTGGTGGGCATCATAAATACCTTTTATGGTGTCGTATGCAACAACAGGGCTTCCCTATCCTCCGTCATCGTAAATCCCCATACCACAAAACACGTCATATATTCTGATATGCCTTATGTATTGCGATTGGCATAGTATAGACACATATTTCTCAAGGTAAGTTTTGTAGAAATCTACTTTAGCCCTGGAGTGTATCTGCATTGTGTTTTTTACATCTGCCTTCATTGTCAATCTTATTTGGTTGAGAATTATATTGAGTACAAAATTAGTAATTTTTATCCTAACAGAGCGCATTGCTCTGAGAAATTTGGCAAATAATCACAATTTAACATCATTTTTCCTGCCATTTCAGCATTTTTGTAACAGTATCCGCTGGAAGTTCTCTGGACATTCTTCCCAATCCGAAAACGATTTACACTATCTTGTCCGAAAAAGCCTCATCCTTCCCAACAACCTTGGTATTCGTAGAAATAGCATGGTCTCCAAATCGTACATCGTAATTCGTATTTCGCAATTCGTACATTGTCTATCTCTGTGTTCAAACCATAGCACTTACCTTGTGCAATTTTCAAAACGCGCTTATCTCCTCCATCATGGCACGGCGTTTCTTGTACTTTGTGCGAAACTCCTCGGCCAGCAGGTGAGCATCCTCTCGTCCACCGGGAAGTTGCTGCATCTTCTTCATGGAGCGGGCTACCCGTGTATAATGGTCACGTCCCATGTTTTGTTCCGCATATAGGCGCAGGTCGCAGATGTAGAAACCAATAAGCCTATCGGCATACTCTTTGGGCAGATGATGAGCATAGCTGTCAAGTAAATCCAAACGGTCGGACGTAGCACCTGCCAAGAACTGAAACAGTCTTTCACCGTCTTTTTCTTCCACATAGATGTCTGCCAACACGCTATTGCCTCCGTAGTCATGGAAAGAACAGTCTGTTTCTGCCAGCAGTTGGGTAAGAAACGGCTTCCATTGGTCTGCTTCCACCCAAGCCTTCAGCTTGTGGTAAATGTCCATAGTGCCTCTTTCACAGATGAATAGCATTCTGGCTGTATCAATCTGTTTCTCTTTGTCTTTTAGCAGGTCATAAACGGCCTGCTTCTTTTCCAGCCAAGGTTTGATGTTCCAAAGGTTTTTATTCCCTTCCCTGTCTTTTGCAATGCCCTCATCTGCCAGGCGCAAAGCCTCGTCGTATTGTTGCAGCCCTATGGCATGGTCGATGGCATCACTGCGAATCTCTTTCAGATACAGGTACTTCTTGACTACATTCTCTGCTTCCTCCTCCTCCTTCATCCTTCTGAGCAAGTCAATCTTTCTTCTGACGAGTTTGTAGAAATCATACTTGTCCGCTTGCTCCCTTATCAGTTTGTCAAGTAGTTTCAGGGCCTCCTCCTCCGACTGCACGATGATAGTAACTTGTTGCAGCAAGTCATTAATGTCATAGATGTCATAGTTGCGGTACATACTGCCGTGGCGTGCCACCTCTTTCAGTTCTTTAAGCACCTGGTCCTTCGATTCCTGACAGACCGAAGCATGGTCCAGGGCTTCCAGCATCAGTTTGGCAGCCTGTTCACAATGGTAGCTCACATCTACTTCCTCTTCATAACAGTCGGGCGACTCTGGGTCAAACTCATCCGTCAGCGTCGTGAAGAACTGTGCACTGACGGCCAGCGCAGCTTCCGCATTGCCCATCTTCATCAGCTCACGACTATCATCAAACAACGCATCTATCCGTGCAAAAATGGCAGACCAGTCGTGCATGTCATCCTCATAGTATCGTGAATACCGATAGGTCTCATACTGCTGGAATGCCATCACCACTTCACTGCGGTAATCCGCCACCGTCTGCCTGTTCTTCAGGTATTTCTCTCGAAGGTAAGCCAGCAAGTCGCTCTTGAACACTCCGTGCGCTTTTGCATAACCAAGGATAAACTCGCGCATACCCTCTGCATCTTCCAGCGCAAACAAACGCTCAAATTCTTTTTCCTCGCTGGAGGCCGATGTGTTGACTGGAGCATTTTTGCCCCCTTCTCGAATTTCTGCAAACTCTGCATCCACAGCATTTTCTTTCATGGCTTTTGCCCAACTGCTATTGCTCGCTTTCTTTGAAAACGCACTCCCTTTTCCCTTCTCCCGCTCCTTGCGAATAGCCAAGAGTACAGCCACCACATGTTTGCACATTGCCCCGCCATCGTAAGGGCAATCGCAGTCCCAGGAAATGCTACCGTCCTCATCCACTTCCACTCCCACCTCGTAGGTGTCCGTGCCTTCCACTTCAGCATTCCATATACCATCCCCAGCCTCTTCCAGTTTCGTCACCGCGCCGCTCTCATAATACTCCTCGCCGCGATACAGAATCTTCTGAGGCACATAATTCTCAAAATTGTCCAGTGTAATTTTCATGTTCATCTATGGTTGCCGTGCGAATATCACGGCTCTTTTTGTTTATGCCCCACAAAGATAGACTCTTTTTTTCGTTTGAACAACCATTCTTCAGGAAAATGTGTGATAAGTCCTCATAAATACAAAAAGCAGACCGTTATTAAGCGAAAGCCACCCATTTCCCTGTTAACAAAACTTTTCTTTTTACGCATCAAACGCCCACTTTTCTCCTCTTCTGAACCTACATAAAACACTCTTCAAAAACATACTCGACTATTCCATTGTTAATCAGCGACCTTCCGCGCCCTCATGCGCAACCCCTCTGAACGACGTAGGCAATGCACCGCGCTCGCGTAGGCAATTAAGTCCGCAGCATTGCCTACACGAGCGCGACTGGTTGCCTACGCGGTAGAAACGGAAACCCATAATTTTTGCAAAAACATTGCCATGCTTTTAAGGTTTGTTCTATAATTGGAGTTTTGAACACAGAGACACAGAGGCACAGAGAGAAGATTGAAATTGTCAAATTGTCCAATTGTCTATCTCTGTGCCTCTGTGTCTCTGTGTTTAATTTATAGAAGTTACCTTATTTACATAACCAACAAATCCAACGCTACCCACTAAAAAAAGTCCAGAAAATTTGCCTAAAAACTTAGAACGCTGTATATTTGCAGCCAAAATCCAAGAGAATCAGTAACAAGATTATTCACCTCTAACCCCCTTTTTACCAAGAACCAGACAGTACAGAACCGACACACAGGGATGCAGCCACACGGGTGCGGCTCGCCCACAGCGAGAAACACAAAACCATTTTATTAACCCTTAAAAAAGGTCTGTGTTTCCATTTTGTACTTATTGATATAGAGCTTTCTGCTCTTGTTCTCTCCTTCAGAATACCGCCAATATTCACACTTTGAGAACAAGCTATACAGAAAGTTCACGTCCCCTGGGGCGTGGACTATTCTTGCTTGTTTAAAGTGAAGGTCACTTGGCGGTAACCATGAAGGAAAATAAGCATCAATGGTTGCACGCCTTTCTTATTTCCAATTAGATGAAAAGACTATTTTCTATTTTTATTGTTTTTGCCTTTGTTTTTATAGGCAAAACACAAGCACAGTACAGGTTAGAGTATGGAGAAGCTCAATTTTTAAAGATTCCTACTAATGAATATGTGGCAAGTGCTACATGGAATGTTGACAACCCTAATCTTTCATTTGAAGAAGCTGATGCAGCTGGTGCCATTATTTATCCAAATCATTATTTTGAAGAAACGTCTGTTGTTACTTGCTCATACAGGTATGAATATTTAGACTCTCGGACAGGACGTACCCTAACAGCACTAAGAACTGCGACATATACAGTTTCATTTGTGAGTAATCATGCAATACTTAAGAAAGAAGAATTGTTCTTAAATGTTAATCAAAGGGAAAGGCTGACATACTCTTTGGAAAAAAATTACAGCACAGCCTATGGTAGCCCTCGTATGTCATGGACCAGCAGTAACAGGAGTGTAGCCACGGTTGACGACAATGGCAACGTGACGGCTGTGGGGGAAGGAACTGCTTTCATCACCTTTGACCCTGTTGTTGGCCCCGAAGTGTATTGCTATGTTACAGTAAAGTCTGTACCAGACCCGACAAGTATTGAACTCTCGACAAACAACATTTCCATCGTAGAAAAGGAAACGGCTACATTAACCTATACCCTGTCTCCTTCAAATGCCGCATCAACCGTCACGTGGCAATCATCCAATTCCAACATTGCCACGGTAACTAACGATGGTGTGGTGACAGGCGTGAAAGAAGGAACGGCGCAAATAACAGCAACAACCGCTAATGGCAAATCGGCTTCGTGCACTGTCAATGTTGTTAAGTCTGTAATATCTCCCACTCGTATAGAGTTGTCTGTAAGGGAACTTTCTGTAAAACCCAATGGGACAGCAAGGCTTTCATATACGCTATATCCTTCTGGCTCATCATCAAATGTCACATGGCGTTCATCCAACACGGGCATAGCTACAGTAAGTACAGGAGGTGTGGTAACAGGAGTAAAAGAAGGTACAGTGCAGATAACAGTAACAACAGACAATGGCTTGTCTGCCTCATGTACAGTCAAGGTTGCTTCTGATGCTTCGCCCACAACAGAACAGTTCATTATACCGCAGTCGGAAACCATAACGCTGGGATATATTACGATTCTTACGCCTACGGTGTCATCAGTCTCTTATCAGTGGAAATCGAGTAATACAACCGTTGCTGTTGTTGACTCTGAGGGAAGAGTGACTGGGATGAGAACTGGTAAGGCCAAGATTACGGTAACTACTTCTGACAACATTTCTGGGACGTGCGAAGTGACCGTTGTAGCTCCACCCTCTGGAATGGGTGCCAATCGTGCAAAAATACATATTGAGAAGATAAAGAGTTTGGTAAATCGAAGTAAGAAATAAGAAAACGCAATAATAACTATGAGGACAATCTATAGATTTTTATTGATGACAGTATTAATCTCTGTTTCATCATGCAAAGAAGACAGCAGCGAACCTTTCAATCCAGAGGTGATCAAGATCATCTTGCAAAGTGCAGATACAGAATGGGGCGCATCTAAATCGGCTGTTCAGCAAGCCATGGATGGCTATTCAGAAATTGCCAATGAAGACGATTTCTTGGAATACCAAATTCCAAATACACAACACAAAGTCTCTTTTCAGTTTGAGAAGGACCAACTATGCACAAAGGCTATCATTTTATCTGATGCATCTGGTTCCAGCGAAGTGTCTTCTTATATCAGTTCCTACCAGTATCTTGGTATGCTGGATGGTGTGAAAGTATATAACAATATGGCAGTAAACACCATGGCTATTACATATTCTTTAAATGTAGATGGTAGAGGATTACTGGTTGTTGGGTTTAGACCCCATATAACTCCTGATCAAAGTGGGTCGGAAAATGGCCATACTTATGTTGACCTCGGTCTCTCTGTGAAATGGGCAACTATGAATATTGGCGCAAACGCCCCCGAAGAATATGGCGACTACTTTGCATGGGGCGAGACCACAGCTAAGACAGACTACAGCTGGAGCACCTACAAATGGTGCAATGGTTTATACGGTACCCTGATCAAGTACAACACGATTAGCAGCTACGGCACGGTTGACAACAAGTCCCAGCTTGAGCTTGCTGACGATGCCGCCAATGCTAACTGGGGCGGCACATGGCGCATGCCGACCTATGCAGAGTTGACAGAACTCCGAACAAAATGCACATGGACATGGACCACCTTGAACGGCGTGAATGGAATGAATGTGACAGGTCCTTCAGGCTATTCCTTTTTCTTGCCCGTTGCAGGGTATCGCAGCGACACTTCGCTCAACAGTGTGGGCAGCAGCGGCAACTATTGGTCGAGTTCGCTCAATGAGTTCACACCGAGCTACGCTTGGGGCGTGTACTTTAACTCGATCGGTGCGAATCGGAACGATAACGGTCGTTGCTACGGGCGAAGTGTTCGCGCTGTCTGCCCGTAGTCCCCAAAACCTTTAGCTCGCCGTTAGGTTATTTGCATCCTTCCCCCACGGTCAAATCTCCAAAAACTTTTCGCTTTTGCAGAGGTGTAGGCGGCAGCCCTCCCCGAAAAGAGGCCGCTGCAGACACCTCTGTACAGGCGAAAAGTTTACACGGCATAACACAATCCCGACCTCGGAGAGATTATACCTTGATTAACCCATGGTAAGACTGCGTCAAGCAGGCTCACCATGGGTGATAGGGCAGACAAACACAGGCTCTGGCACTTCGGTAGATGTGCCACACCTCCCCTGGGGGAGGTAGGTGTGTTCAGTTGTCCTTTGTGCGAGTAACCGAGTTCGACTCGCTGTGCTCGTCGAAGAAATCTTACAAATCTGCACAAATCATACAAATCTCTCTTATGGCAACAACTGCAAACATATTTGTTGGATTTGAAAAGATTTGTATGATTTCTGCGCGAAGCGCACTTCTTTCATTTTTCCATACACTCATCTGCGATGGTGTGGCACATCTATCGAAGTGCCACGTATATATCCCCCTATCTATGCAACACCCACGGTGAGCCTGCCTGACGCAGTCTTACCGTGGGTTATTCAGTGGTGCGACCTCTCCGAGGTCTTGCTTTACGTAAAGCAGCGGAGTGTGAACAGGCTCCAGTGGCAAAGTTCTGCCACCGCAATGTCAAAGTTCTGCCACCGCAGCAGGAGAACTGTGCGGCAGTTGGTTGTTGATGGAGTTGTCGTATATGTAAGCACGGTCAACAAAAGAGAGAGCCTTTGCACTTGACTCTCTGGCTGTAGCTGCCACATCTTCCATCAATGGAGCATCTCGTCGGTTGATTCCTCCATTGATGTCAGGCGATATTTCTTGTGAATCTCTGTCATATACATTCGTTTCTTGTTTCTTCAGCCTTGTTCTCTACATGAGTTCATCAAAGGGGAAGTCGCGCTTCATGCGGTAGGCCAGGCCGGTCATGGCAGCAAGGAGTTCGCCGCGCTGGTTGGTGACCTTCATGTCGCAGTAGGGTAGGCGGTGGTGGTTGAGCTGTTCGGTACACTCGGCTGTGAGGTGGTCACCCAGTTGGGCGGACTTCAGGAAGGTGATGGTGTTCGAGATACCGAGGGTGAGCGTGCCGTGGCAGTTGGCTACGCCGGCAAAGGCAAGGTCGGCCAGGGTGTAGATGACACCGCCTTGGCAGACACCTGCACCGTTGAGGTGTCTTTCCGCTACGGTGAGTTCGGCTTTGGCATAGCCGGGACGTACTTCGGTAAGCTGTGCGCCGATGCTGTGTGCAAAGCGGTCGTCGTGGTTGAGGGTTTCGAGTAGAGTCATGTGTTTGTTGGGGAAAATTAAAAGTTAAAAGTTAAAAATTAAAATGGGCTGGCCCAGTGCACGGCCATTCCGCACGGCATTATAACTTTTAACTTTTAACTTT
>JAFTEV010000097.1 GCA_017453465.1 Bacteroidaceae bacterium
AAAACGTCCTTTCGAGACTGGGCGTACAACTGCCCTCGGGTCTCGTTCCATCGATGTTGTTTTAACGTGCCCACCCTCTCATGAGCAGGCATTTCGGGTGCAAAGATAAACATAATTTCTGAATCGCCAAAGAATTTTAAGGAAAAATGCACATTTTTTTGGTATTTCGTTCGGTTTGCACTATCTTTGCACCTTGAAAAAAAGCAATTTATGACAATGGACATCAAAGAACTATACCGGCTGTACCAACAGCACCCGTGCATCACCACCGACTCGCGCGACTGTCCCGAGGGCAGCATCTTCCTGGCCCTGAAGGGCGACAAGTTTGACGGCAACCAGTTTGCCCTGCAGGCCCTGGAGAAGGGCTGCGCATACGCGATTGTTGACAGTGAAGAGTTTAGAGAGAATAACTCTAAACTAATAAAGGTCAAGGACACCCTGCAGACCCTGAAGGACCTGGCACGCGAGCACCGGCGCCAGTTCGACATTCCCGTCATCGGCATTACGGGCACCAACGGCAAGACCACGACCAAGGAACTGATCAAGGCCGTGCTCAGCGAGAAATACAACGTGCTGGCCACAGAGGGCAACTTCAACAACGACGTGGGCGTGCCCAAGACGTTGCTGCGACTGAACAAGGAGCACGAGATAGCCATCATAGAGATGGGGGCCAGCCATCCCGGCGACATCAAGACGCTGGTGGAGACGGCTGAACCCACGTGCGGCCTGATCACCAATGTGGGCCGTGCCCACCTGCAGGGCTTCGGCTCGTTTGAGGGTGTGGTCAAGACGAAGGGCGAACTCTACGACTACCTGCGCAGCCGTGAGGACGGCCTGGTGTTTATCAATGCCGACAACGACTACCTGGTGGATATGCTGACCGACGAGATGTGGTGTACGCCCTACTCCACCGACCCCGAGAAGCAGTACTCGTGCATCTCGGGCGAGGTCATCGCCTGCGACCCATTGCTAAAGTTCCGCTGGCGCAAGCCACTGGCAGAACTGGAGGAGACGGGGGCCTCGCAGAAGTGGCACAAGGTGCAGACCAACCTGATTGGGGCGTACAACATAGACAATCTGCTGGCCGCCATCGCCGTGGGCATCAACTTCGGCGTGGACCGCAAGCAGATTTGCCATGCGCTGGAGAACTACGTGCCCACGAACAGCCGGTCGCAACTCATGGAGACGGCCACCAACCGCCTGATAGTGGATGCCTACAACGCCAACCCGTCGAGCATGGCAGCCGCCCTGGAGAACTTCCAGATGGTGAAGACCCGCGAGGGCGAGACGAAGATGGCCATACTGGGCGATATGCGCGAACTGGGCGAGGCCAGCGAGGAGGAGCACCAGAAGACGGTGGACCTGCTGGCCGCCACGGGCATGGAGAACGTGTGGCTGGTGGGCGAGGAGTTTGGCAAGACCCGCAGCGACTACCGCAAGTTCCGCGACGTGGACGAGGTGAAGGCGGAGATAGAAAAGACTCATCCCGCCGGACACCTTATATTAATAAAGGGCTCCAACGGGACGAAACTCTTCCAGTTGCCTGAACTGCTATAGCGGCTCTACAGCGACAGATATTTCTTACGCAAGCGCGTGCTCTTCTTTTCCAGAGTGCGCGTTTGCTTTTCCGGCCGCCACTTGGGGAACACGTTCTTCGGCGTGTACTGCCTGGCCTCTTCGTCGGTCATGATGGTCTCCACCGTGTTGCGGTCGTCGTTGCAGACGAGCGTCAGCACATTGGTCTTGGGCGAGATGATCTGTCCCTGCAGGTCGCGGGTGTTGTACTCCTTGAAGTAACTGTTCACCGTCCGCATACCGCGGTCGTCGAAGCGGGTGGGCAGAAGTTTCTCCGGCGTCTCGAGCGTCGTGTTCAGCCAGACGCAGCGGGGATTGGTGTGCCAGCCGCGGGCCAGGTGATAGGTAGACACATCGTTGCGGATGGTGCAGTGGTCGAAGACATAGCCCCACTGTGTCGTGGAGGTGCGCGGAGCCACGATGACGTCGGAACCGTGGCCATCGGGGTTGCGCTTCTCGGTCACAATCAGGCAACGGTTGAAGTAGACGTCGCCCGCACCGCAGATGAAGTCCACCGTGCCGTGAATCTCGCTGTCCTCGAAGTAGTGGTAGCACTCCTCGCTGTGGCTGTAGTAGGTGTCCTGATACGACAGCATACGCACGCGCTTAAAGATGGTGTAGTTGCCCTTGTCCTGCCAGCAGACGGCCCGTCCGGCAGCCCCGGAGTTGTAATAGTCGAGCGCATTCTGCAGCGTCAGGTCCTGCACGTAGGTGCCAAAGCCGCGGTTGAGCAGCGTGGCCGTCTTGCCGATGCCTTCGTTCTCGGTCTTCGGGGCATTCAGGATGATGGTGCCCTCCATGCTCTGACCAATCAGGGCAATATTGTGGCCCAGGATCGGGGTCAGGGCCTGTTCGCCCAGGTCGTAGACGCCATCGGGGATAAACACATACAAACGCTTGGAGGCCGAATCGGCATTCTGCACGTTGGCCTTGTCGAGGGCTTCCAGCAAACTCTTGGCGTTGCTGGCCTCAACCACAATCTGTGCTTGCGAATAAGAACCGGCAAGCAGCAGCAGGGATAATATGATTTGTCTTAGGTACTCCATAACATAAACGGCTACAAAGGTAGTACTTTTTCGTTAGCCTTGCAAATTTTTAGGAAAAAACTTGCAGAATCTCAGAAAAATGTTGTACCTTTGCACCCGCTTACGAGCAATCGGGATGTAGCGCAGTTGGTAGCGCACTACGTTCGGGACGTAGGGGTCGGGCGTTCGAGTCGCCTCATCCCGACAAGCACAAAGTCGGAAAGCGGATAAAGTGGTTGATTTTCAGCCACTTTCTTGTTTTCAAGCAGAATTACTATTAGATTTTTGGCGGTTTTTTGGCGGTTTAAATATTTTTATGATATAACAGCAAAAATGTGAGAGGTACAGGGTATGTACTTCTCACATCTT
>JAFTEV010000074.1 GCA_017453465.1 Bacteroidaceae bacterium
AAACCCCATGAGCCGATTCGAGGCTCTCTGAATCTGTGTAATCTGACAAGAATTACAAAAGAATCCGTGTAATCTGAGAAATCTGTGGTTCTTATTATGCCCCATGAAAGTTGAATAAACCATTTCTGTTCTTCTACTTAACTTTTAACTTTTAACTTAAAGCTTTAATTTTCACTATTCTTTTTCTTTGGCTGTCGGTTCAGCCTCCATGCGGCATGGAAGAGGACGTACTGCGGCAGTGTGTTCATCCAGGTCTCGGTGCGGCCCTGTGCATTGATGGTGCGGCTGACATTGTCGAGCTGGCCGAGGATGTCGAAACCATCAATCATCAGCAGAAGTTTGCCGCTGAAGAATGGCCGGGCCAGACGTGCGTTCCACACCCACTGACGGGTGTTCATGGCTGCATCGCTGTAGCCGTGGCGACTGTAGAGCGTGAGGTCGGTGTTGAGCTGGAGTTTCCAGGGCAGGTTGAGGGTGGCATTCAGTGTAGTCTTGTAGTCGCTGGTGGAGAAGTTTCGGAAGTCTTCCCGCTCGCTACGGAGCCATTGCAGCATGGGGTTGCAGGAAAGTTTTACGGTGCCCAGTTCGCCCAGACGGTAGGATAGTCCCAGCTCTGGCTGCCAGCGCGTGGTGCTGACCGTGCTGCGCTCCAGGCGGACTGTGCCTGTCAGGTCAACGCTGTGGATGTACTCCAGCCCTGTGCCCAGCGTGAGGAACAGGCGTTTCGGCTTGTCAAGCGGGAACTGGGTGCCGTACATTCCATGTGCATTCCAGTTTCCGTTAATGCTGAAAGGCTGATAGGTGTGTACACCCGTTGCGGGGTCGAAGAGGCAGCTCATGGCCAAGGCATTCTGGACGTATTCGTAGTACAGTTCAAGCCCCTGGAAGATTTGCTTCTGCTGCTGATTGCGGCTTGCTCCCACCTGCAGCTTGTAGCGGTAAGTGTTGCTGAGGTCGTGGTTGCCAAGGTGCACATTCAGTGGGTCTGTGGCATCGCGAATGTTGACGAAGTTTTCAAGCGGTGGTGCCGAGGCCGAAATGCGTGGCGCAATGAAAACGCGATACTCGCGACTTTTGCTGTTCCACTGGGCATAGCTCCAGTCGGTATCAATCAGGAAGGGACGGCGCACAACGGTCGTATCGACACTGCCGCGCTGATAGTGCAGCCGCTGGTTCAGCAGTCGCATGGGCAGCCGCATACTGATGCTCCATGAGCCGCCTCGCGTCTTCGGAAACCACCACAGAATGGGGTTGGCAGCGTAGTAGTCCTCACGTAGGTGACTGTCGTAACTGCCCCCACGGTCCATCGTCTGCTCATAAATGCTGACAGAAGGCAAAATGCCGATGCTGTCATGGCGGCCCAGGCGGTCGAGCAGGTAGAGCGACTGCTCGCGGCGTGTGTCGCGGTGCTCATAGCTGACGCTGGCATCGAGCGACATGCCCTGACGGATGGCCCAGTGATACATGGCTCTGGTCCAGATGTTCTGGTAGCGGTCAGGGTGGTTCTTGAAATACTGGTCGGCATAGAACGCCGAAGCGCGGGACACTTGCTGGCGGTTGAAGCGGTCGTCATCCTTGTCGTGACGGTTTGTGTTGGCCTCCAGCTCAATGTAGTCGTCGGAGCCCTCCAGCTTGACGGTGGCTTTGGCTGTAAAGGCGGCGCGGAGTTCATGGCCACGCAGAATGCCCTGCTGCTGGTTGGCGTTGATGAGCGAGTCTTCGCGTGTGAAGGCAGCAGACGTGAACTGCGAGCGGTTGTCGGTATGGGTATAGGAAAGGTTGGGCGCAAGCGTCAGCTGCACTTTGCTGAAGTTGTAGCGGAACTGGTGCCAGGTGGCGAGACGGAAGGAGCGGTTGTCGGCCACCCTGCGGCTGCGCTCATGGGTGTCGCCGCCCGGCAGGAAGTTGGTGCGAGCCGTTGTCTGCTGGTCGTCCAATCGGGCATGGGTGAAGCGAGCATTGCCCTCCATGTGCCACTTGTGCCATCGGTCGTCCACATTGTAGTCCAGTCCGCCCTGCTGCTGAGTGGTGCGTCCCGTCTGGTCGCTCTGCTGCCAGCGGTCGTTCTCTCCGGGGCGCAGGTCATCGTTCAGGTTGTTGGCATTGGCATAGACGGAGAGGCGCGAGTGGTCGGTGAAGCGCAGGGCAAAGAGGCGTGCCAGGTAGCGTTCATCCGTTCCGCCGCCAGCCTCAATGTTCAGCAGCCAGCCGATGCTATACTCTTTTTTCAGGCGGACATCCATCACGTACTGCTTGTCGCCCTCCAGCTTCTGGCCGAGAAACTCGCTCTGTTCGCCGTACTTGTCGTAAACTTCTATCTGCTTCACGGTGTAGCTGGGCAGGTTGTCCAGCATCACGCGGTTGTCGCCACGGAAAAACTCCTTGCCGTTCAGTAGCAGACTCTGCACAAACTTGCCGTTATGGTAGATGCGCCCGTCGCTCTTCAGTTCCACACCGGGCAGCTGCCTGATGAGGGCATCAAGCATGGAGCCTTCAGCCAGTTGGAAGGCATCGGCATTATAGACAATGGTGTCGCCGCGATGGTAGAACTTCACCTTCGAGGCTGTGACGGTGACTTCCTTCAGCATCCTTCCCACTTCGAGCAGATAGAGCGGCGGCAGCTGGCGCATAAATTCGCGGCGGTGCACATTGTTGATGGCATACTCCAGATAGCCCGTCTCGTAGCCCGGAAAGCGAGCCTTGAAGATGTAGCTCTCCTGCATCTGCGGCACGCGGAAACTGTAGTCTGCCCAGTAGCCGCTCTTGTCGTCCTGCTGCCAATAGTTCTTGGCAAGGCAGGAGTCCAGTACCGTGCTGTCACGCGACAGCAGATAGACCATCGCGCCGGGCAGTTCGTTGTGGGTGCGACTGCTATAGACCTTGCCGTAGAGCAGCATCGTGCGCACGGAATCCTTCGCCTTCTGCTGGATAAAGATGTCCTGCCCGCGCTGTTTCACCTTGACGGTCAGTCCCTTGCAGAGCATCTTCACGGCGGCGGGCACGGTCTGCCCTTTCACGTTGGCTGTGACGCTGATTTGCTCCAGGTCGTTGTGGATGAACGTCAGCTTGTAGTCCGACTGCATGGCCGACAGGGTTTCGAGGGCAGCGGCCAGCGTCATGCCACGAAAATCATGGCTGACAGTCTGCCCCCGTAACGAAGCTGGAAGGCAGAGCAGGAGGGTGAGGAGGCAGCTGAACATGGTGTGCAGGCTGCAATGCTGTGTATTCATTCTTCACCCTCCCCGTTTATCTGTTCCACAATGATGGTGTCGCGGCGGTCGGTCAGCCGCAACACGTCGAACTCGTTCACGTCGGCAATGAAGGTGGCCAAGGGCTGTGCGCCGTCCCATGCTATGGTGAAGCGCAACTGCCGAGGCTCTTCCGACAGAAACAGCACCTTGCGCCCGTAGTGAGCCGCCACAATCGCAAGGATGCTGTCAAGGCGTGTGTTGGCAAATTGTCTGGACGAAGGACTGACCGCCTGGGCTGTCTGAGTGGGCTGCACATCCGTTGCCACTGCCCCACCCCTCGATTCCTTCACCACCCGGAACGTGGCCCAGGCCAGTCCGCCCATCAGTGCAAAACCGATGAAGGCGGCTGCCACTTTCCGCCAAACCGACTGGCTGACGGGTGCGGTCCCGCTGAGGATGCGCTGCTGCAGGCGTGCGGCAAAGTCAGCCGACAATTGCGGTTCCCGGTCACAGCTTCGGCGCACAGCCTCACGCAGGTTCACGTCCTGCCGGAACTGCTGTTCTGTCTCGTTAATCATGTTCGTTTTCATATCTTCTGCTGTTTTTGGATGATGTGATACAGTTTCTGACGAATGCGATGGAGGCGTACAGCCAGCGTGCCCGGTGTGGCCGACAGGATGTAGGATATGTCGCCCAGACTCAGGTCGTCGTAGTAGAACAGCACGACAAGCGTCTGCTCCTCCTCCGAAAGTTGCTTCAGGGCGTTCTTCAGCAGTTCTGTCCGTTCCTGACTGCTCTCCTGAAAAAGGACTTGCAACTCGGCCTCGTCTGCCGCCGAGAGTTCTCCGTCGTAAGAGACTACCTGCAAGGTGGGTTTGCGCCTGTGGTTCAGCGCCATGCTGTAAGCCTTCTGCCTAATCCACACCCCGAAAGGTGCACGCTCTGGGTCGTACTTCTCCAGCCCGCTCAGTGCGCTGAGCAAGATGTCCTGCACCAGTTCCTCGGCATCGAGCGCATTATCCACGATGCGCCGCACCAGTCGGAACACGTGCCCGCCCATCTGCTCCACAAAGGCTTCACAAGCCGCCCGGTCGCCCGCCGCAGCTTTCCTGGCTGTCGCCAATATCTTTTCGTTCTCGTTCATATCGGTGTCTTTACTCATATATACACAGTTTTTCCATGAGATATTACACAGCGAGGCGTTTTTTTTCGTGGAAAGAAAGAAAAAGCCGAAACCAGCCAAAAAAATCCCCTGCTCGATCATCACTGACAGCGCAGGGGGGTGTGCACACATTGCTTAACTAATCGTTTCATGTTTCGCTACTTTATTTTTACCACAGATTCCTCAGATTACACGGATTTTTATTGGGCAATTCCCGTCAGATTACACAGATTAAAGGAGTCTCAGTATCGGCTCATGGAGGTCTGTCGGAGGGGGCTTCCGAATGGAGGGAAACAATCTGTGAAATTCGTCAAAATTATCATAATAATCCGTGTAATCTGCGTAATCTGTGGTCTATATCATATCCAGAGAATGTTGAGTAATCATTTCATGTTTCGCTACTTTATTTTTACCACAGATTCCTCAGATTACACGGATTTTTATTAGGCAATTCCCGTCAGATTACACAGATTAAAAGAGTCTCAGTATCGGCTCATGGAGGTCTGTCGGAGGGGGCTTCCGAATGGAGGAAAACAATCTGTGAAATTCGTCAAAATTATCATAATAATCCGTGTAATCTGCGTAATCTGTGGTCTATATCATATCCAGAGAATGTTGAGTAATCTTCAATTCTGTTTAGGGGCTTTTGCCCAGCTGCCACTGGAGGCTCAAGAGGACGTAACGCTGAAGTGTGAGGGTCCAGTAGCTGATGGTGCCCGTGTCGGTGTGTGAGTGGTGGAGGTCGGAGAGCTGGGACAAGAGGTCGAAGGCAGTGAGGCGTGCCACCAGGCGGCCACGGAAGAAGGAGCGCGTGAGCTGGGCATTCCACACCAGACAATCGCGGTTCATCTGCTGGTCGTCATAGCCGCGAGTGGTGTAGAGGTTCAGGTCGGTGCCCAGCTGGATGCGTAGCGGCAGCGTCCAGTGCAGTGTCAGGCCGTAGCTGAGGTTGTAGATGTTGCGCAGGCGAAAGGTGGGCAGGTCGCTGTCGCTGTGGTTATAGACGAGGGAGAGCGAGGGGCACACGTCGAAACGGTCGTTGAGCCGATAGCGCAGGGAGAACTGCTCGGTGAGGGCGAAGGTGCTGACAGCGTGCTTCTGGGTCTGTAGCAGTCCCGCAACGGTGTGTTCCGCCGTGGCTGCATATTGGGGCGCATGGCGGTAGGACAGGGTGAGGCTCTGCTCCACACGCCAATGGCGCAGGGTGTCGAGTGTGCGCTGGAAGGTCGTGGAAAGCTCTGTTTTCCAGTGCCCGCTGATGTTTTGCTGCTGGGTGGTATAGCTGCCCGTCGTGGGGTTATAGACCGTGGCCTGGGTGATGGCGTTGTGGGTGGCCTGTCCGCCCAGGCCGAGACTCAGCACCTGTTCGTGGTGGGGGCGGCTGTGCTGAAACTGCGCCTTCCAGTGGTAGGTGTAGGCCGACTTCAGGTGTGGGTTGCCAATGGTGACGGCAAGGGGATTCACCGCATCGCGATAGCCTACCTTGCCCACGATGTCTGGGGTCTGCACCGCACGCGAGGCGTTCAGCAGCCAGTAGGTGTGCCGCTCGTGGTCCTGGCAAATAAAGGTCATATCGGGCGTGAAGGTAAACACACGCTGGCGCACACAAGTATCGACTGGCGCACGCAGGTAACTCTCGCGCTCGTTGTGCCAGTTCATGGGCAGATGCACATTGAACCAGAGGTACCGCCGTGCATCTTGCTTGTGGAAGTAGAACCGAGGTCCCAGGCAGTGCTTGTCGTTGTAGTAGTGGGTGAAGATGGAGTTGACGGCAGAGAGCACTCCTGCCCCACCCCCTCCCTCCTGGGCTGCGAGGGGGTCGAGGGTCCAGTAGGGCTTGTCGGACTTCTCGTCCGTCCGTCTGAAATTGTAGTATGCCAGGGCGTGCCAGCCCTTGGGCAGATTGACGATGTATTCGGCGTGAACCTCCAGTTGCAGGTTGCGGTTGTCCTCCGGGTTGAGCACCAGACGGTGGTCGTTGGGCTGCTGCTGGCGGTAGTAGTCGTAGTGCTGCTGCCGCTGGTCGGTGTGGCAGAAGGTACAGAACTTCGCCTCGGCGTAGGCAAAGAAGTCGTGACCCCAGCCGAGGTGCTTGCTGAGGTGGACGCGCTGGTCGAGCTGCAGGTAGCGGTAGCGTTCCCGCCGGTCTTCCCACAGGCTGTTGAGGGCCAGCCGGCGCAGGGGCGAATGGGCGGAACCCCGCAGCAGCGTGTCGAGCAAAGCCACGGTGCTGCCCAGCGAGTCGGGGTCGGCATCGAAGGTGGCACTCTGGCTGACGGTGTGCAGGTCGTCCCTGGGAATCCAGCGCACTTGTGAGTGGAACTCCACGCGCAGGGGCGTTGCAGCGTGAAGCGGTTGTCAAGCCAGAGGTTGTAGCCCGTGGCCACCTGCTGATAGCTGTTGCGGCTGAAGGAGCGTGCACTGGGCAGGTAGTCGGAAGTGGCCGTGCGGGTCTCGTAGGTCTGGTCGCGCCACGTCAGCAGCAGTTGGCCGTTCTCCTGCCAACGCTTCTGGCTGTCGTCCACATTGAGGTCGAGGCCCAGCTGCTTGCGCAACATTACGCCACGCGGATTGTTGTCGGGGGTCCACTCGCCCTTTTCCCCAGGCTGGCGCGTCTCGTTCACGTTGTTCATGTTGCCGAAGAGCGTCAGCCGCGAGTGGTCAGTGTGGCGCAGGGCGAAAGCCCTGGCCAGCCAGCGGCCACTGGTGCCCAGGCCCAGTTCGGCATTGGCGATGTAGCCCTGGCGGTAGGTTCGCTTCAGGCGCACGTCCATCACGTAGTCCTTCCGCTCATGGTCGTGGCCCAGCGACTGGCTCAGTTCCGTGGTCTTGTCGTAGAAGCGCACGTCCTGCACGGAGTAGTGCGGCAGGTTGTCGAGCATCATGCGGTTGTTGCCACGGAAGAAGTCCTTGCCGTTCAGCAAGAGGTAGTCCACGTGCCGACCGTTCACCGTGATTTCGCCATTGGCCTTCAGCTCCACGTCTGGCAACTGACGGATGAGGGCATCCAACATGCTCCCCTCGGCCACGTTGAAGGCTGCTGCGTCATAGACGATGGTATCGCCCCGCCAGACCATCTGAACCCTGGAGGCGCGGACGGTGACCTCCTGCAGCGACCCGCCCTCTTGGGCAGAGGCGGAGGGAGTGGCTGTGGGGACGGTGCGGGTGGTGTCCTGCTGTGCCCGCAAGGGCATGACGAGGGCTTGCAGCACCAGTGTGAGTGCTGCGAGAAAGGTTTGCTTTCTGAGTAGCATAGCAGTGTTGTTGGGGTGAGAAAGGTGTGCCAGGGAAGTGGCAGAACTGTGGTGCTGCGGTGGCAGAACTGTCTGGCTCCGTCAGGAGAGTTCTCCCGTCGCGGCGGGAATGCAGTGCGGCGGAGGTGGCACTTCGGTGGCGTTCCACTTGATGAGGCTTTCGCGATAGACGGGGTCGCTCTCGGCCCAGGCTCTGGGCAGCAGCCCCTCGCCACCGGGACGGCTTTCGGTGCGGACGAGGTAGAGGTCGGTGCCCTTCAGGGCTATGCCGAAACAGGCCTCCGCGCCGTTCTGCAGCTTGCAGCAGAGGGCTATCTGTTCATACTCGCCATAGACGGTGCAGTAGAGGTCCTTGATGTCGTCCTTCAGGGCATGGCTCTTCAGGAGCTGGGAGAGGCGGCGGAAGTCGTCGGCCTTGCAGTCGGGAACGACGTAGCGTGTGCCCTTGGCGTAGTATTTGTTGGTGTTCACGCCGCAGACGGCGTAGGCGCGGTACTTGTCGCCACGGTACTCCACGGCCTCCTGGCGCACGCCCTTGCGCTTGGTGTAGGTCTGGAAGGCGCGCTCCAGTTCGTCGGCCACGTCCTGGTGCTGGGTGGGCGTGGGGCCCACGTAGTCTTTGTAGCTGGCGAGGTATAGGAAGCTGACCTTCTCGTCGTCGTACTGGAACGAAAGGTAATCGCGCTGGCGGAGCAGGTCGCCATGCATCTCCATCGTCAGGATGTGGATGTTGCGCTCCGGCTGGTCGTCTGTCATGCGGCGCACATGGGGCAGGCGGAAGATTTCGGCCTCAATCTGCTGGAGCCTCGGCATCACCCGGTCGCGCTCGCTACGGCTGCGGAAGGCGTGCTGAATCTTGTAGTCGGCCTTGTAGGAATGTTCGTTGACGAGGTAGCTCATGGGGAAGAGCTGGCATAGCTCGTTGTAGATGGCCAGGGCCTTTGGGTTGGCCTTGAAGAAACGGGTCTCTACGTCCTTGGGGACAGTGCCGTTGCCCGTGGACTTCTGCGCACAGGCGGCTGTGGCAGACAGGAGCATGAGGGCCAGGAGAATGGGTTTCATGGATATGTTCATTGGGTTGATTGTTAGCTCAGAAGGGTGTCGCCGCGCTCGGTCATGAAGTCCCGCATCGTGCGCTCCATGTCTTCCAGCTGCAGGAAAGACTCGTCGAGGCGGAGGGCAGTAGGGCTTGCGTCGGGCGGCAATTGTATGTAGATGGTTTCGAGCCTCACCAGCGTTTGACTGCGGGTGATGGGGCGGTCGATGAAGATGGTGTCGTGCAGGGTCTGGAAGATGGTGGAGGCCGGTCGCTCGCCTGGACGGATGGACTGCGGCACAGGGTGGCTATTCGCCTGCGACTTGTCCCTCAGCTCCACGAGGGTGTGGTCTGCAATGGACATGCCAAGGAGGAAGGCCACGGCGAGGACTGCGGCCACGGCGAGCCAACGCCCCCAGCCGCGCTGCACAAGGGCCAGCCGGGGCTTCCGCTCCGCCTCCACGCGCTGCACCAGCCGCTCGGTGAAGTCGGCAGAAAGCTGCGGCAGCCCGTCTTCCCTGCGGCGAAGGGCCTCGCGCAGAAGGTCGTCAAAGTTGTGAGGGTGAGTTTCCATATTCGTCAATGTGTTTTTTCAGATTCAAAATAGTTTGGCATTTCAATTTTTAACTTCTCATTTTTTTTCCTTCTCACTGGCTGCATTGCATTTTGACTTTTAATTTTTAACTTTTAACTTCTCATACAGCCTCTTTCTGATTCTGTGCAGACGGGTGGCGACTGTGCCCGCGCGCTGCTGGGTGATGAAGGCGATGTCGCTGAGACTTCTGCCCTCGAAGTAGAACATCGTGATAAGGGCCTGGTCGGGCGGCGGCAGTGCGTCGATGGCGATGAAGAGCTGGTCGAGCAGCAGGTCTTTGTCGGCGGTTTCTTCCAGAAGGAGGGCTTCGGCTTCGTCGGTCTCTTCGTACTCCTGCAGACGGATGTCGTCCAGGCTGAGCCACTGTGGACTTCGCCGCCGCAACCAGTCGATGGCCGTGCTGTAGGCTATGCGGCAGAGCCATGTGCCCAGGGTGGCGCGCCTGGCATCGAACTGCTCCATGCTGCGGAAGGCTTTCAGAAACACGTCCTGCACCACTTCCTCGGCATCGAGCGCATTGGGCACCAGCCGCGCCACCAGTCGGGCAACTTCCTGGACATACATCCGCACCACGGCCTCGTGGCTTCCGGCTCTGCCTCGCTGCACTGCGTCTATGATTTCAGCCTCGTTCATCGGTCTGTTGCGTATTCGTTCTGCGCTGGGTTTTACTTCGGATTCTCTACTTTATTATACGCACATTTCGGGGAAACATTACAGTCCCGCCCCCTTCTTTTGCACTTCTTAACGGAAAATCAGCCTTTTTTACGCATCTGCCATCCCTTATCCCCACGGCATCTACATTGCTAACAAATGACGGAAATGTGTAGAGAATAAAAAAGCAAATAAATCCTCTAATGTCAAACATCGTGAGGATTTATTTGCTAATCTTGCTAAAAAAGTTGTAAGAGTGCTATTCTTTGGCTTTGCCTACAAACTCGGCTGGTGTCATTACAAGGACATCGAAATCACGAAATCCCTTTTTGTCACGAGTAATGATTACATCTGGATTGTATGGCAGTGCCGAGAGATATTGCACAGCATCTTCATAGTCGTAAGGCTTTAATTGTGCTGCTACTTGTATTAGCCGTTTGTCTATGGGCGTGACATCAAGCATTTGGCACAAAGTGTCCACTTTATTAAGCATGATTTCTGTACCGAAGGCTTTCTTCAAGATATACGCACAGTTGACAACCGTCAGTGCCGAAACCGAAGCATGGATTCTTTCTTCTTCAACCATTGCGAAAATCGCTGCGGCATCATCAAAGAAGCCTTCCCGCTCGCCCATAAAGTCTATTACGACATTTGTATCCAGAAAGACGTTCATTGTGCTCTTTCCTCCCACATTTCGTCAAGTTCCTTGTCCAGATTGAAATCCTTGGGCAGTGAGCCACAGGTCATGGCCAGGACTTTAGGGGACGGCTTGTAGTCTTTAGGAATTTTGGGAAACACAAGTTCCTTTTTCTGCGTCTTTCTTTCTGTGCTTTCGGCTGCCTCCATCAAATGGTTGGCCAGCCAACGTTGGTTGCTGGCTGTAAGCGAAAGCCCTTGAAGATAGCTCCACAGATGGTTGAGTGAAACAGTGTTCATGATTCTTACAACTTTCGATTCGTAGTTTTACAGTGCGCCGGCAATGAGGATGAGCACGAGGAGGCCGAGGATGGCGTAAAGCTCAGGGAACACGGCGAGCACCATGGTTGTACCGAAGGCGTTGTGGCCACCGCCGATGGCTGAGATGCCGTTGGCGCAGACCTTGGCCTGACGGATGGCAGAGAAGAGGGCCACTGCACCGAGGGCGAGACCTGCACCGAAGATGGCTGAGGCGGCAAACATGCTGATGTCGGCTGTCACCTTGGGGTTGAGGATGAAGAAGCCCACGAAGCCGTAGAGTCCCTGTGAAGACGGGAGGGCGGCAAGACCAATGTAGGAGCCGCTGGCACCTGGGTTCTTCTTGAATGCGCCGATGGCTGCGTTACCACAAATTGTTACGCCGTAGGCGGAACCGATACCCGACAGACCCACTGCAAGGGCAATGCCGAGGTAAGCTAAAATTACTGGAGACATGATAATTTGAAATGATTAAATGTTAATAATTGATTTTTGATTTTTATTCTTGATTGTTAATTGTGAATTACCTTAAACGGCTTGTACTCAGTGCCGTTGCCGTCGAAGTTGGCGTTCTTGAAGTATTCCACAAAGGTAAGTCGCATGGGGTGGACAAAGGATGAAATCATGCAGAGGCCAAAGTTGATGCCGTGGCCGAAGAGCAGGATGAGAATCATCACAAGTTCGTGTGCGACGGGTGTCTGTGGACTCATCTGGACGGCCAGCGAATTGAACACGCTGCCCAGCACGCCGCCCGTCAGTCCGAGGGCAAAGAGGCGAATGTAGCTGAGAAGGTCGCCCAGCAGTCCGGTTGACATGCCGTAGGTGGCCCACAGTCCTCCGCCCAGGTTTTTGCCCACGCCGAGCAGCTTCTTCAGACTGCCAGCCTGAGCGTAGGCTGCGGGGTTGTTGAGGAAGTAGATGCCGAAGGCGGCAATGGCAATGAGTCCGTAGAGCACGTATTGCAATGCCTGGGGCAGGACTACGCCGAACATGGGGAGGCCAAACAGCACCACGGCACTGAGCAGGGCGAGCACCCAGGAGAATTTGCCCACACCGTAGATGAAGCCGTAGTTCTTCACGGCTTTGCATCCGGCCATGAACATTCCGATGAGCACCTGGATAAGGCCGATGATGACCGAAATGACCATCATGGGCGAGTAGCCGAAGAAACTCTCCTTCATGGAGTCGTTGATGAAGTATGGCTGTATGGGCTTAATCCAGTCCCAATCCACGGTGGAGAGGTCAATGCCGAAGAATGTGCCGGTAATGAAGCCGCAGATGCAGGTCATGCCGCCCAGCAAGGCTCCCAACTGGCCGTAAGCCTTGATGGTAGGCTTTGTGAAGGCGATGTAGAGCGAGATGGCCGTGATGATGAGTCCGTAGCCACAGTCGCCCATGCACAGTCCGAAGAAAAGCATGAAGAAGGGCGCAAAGAGCGGCAGCGGGTCAATGTCGTGGTAGTTGGGCAGCGAGTACATGCGCAGGATGGGTTCGAAGAGTGTGGAGAACTTGTTGTTCACAAGCTTGATGGGCACATCGTCGTCGAAGGCAGGGTCTTCCAGGTCGTAGTAGATGCCCGCCTTGTCCAGATAGGCCGTCACGTCGGGAGCCTTCTCTGCCAGTGTCCAGCCAATCATCAGGCGCACTGCACCCTCGGCAATGGATTCCTGGCTCAGGTGCACCTTGGAAAGCTGAATGTTGTTTTCATTGTCCAACTGTGCAGACAGGATGCTGGGCCTGTACTCAGCATTAAGGGCAAGCAGCGACTCATGCACTTCGTCAATCTGCTGACTGATGACCTTGGCCTCGTTCTCGTAGTGGGAAAGGGACTGCTGCGGCAGTTCGAGGCGTTCAGCCGTGATGTCCGGCTCTGCGTCTGCAAAGGCCACGAAGTAAATCTTCTTGTCCTGCTCGCTGATGGGAGTGGCAAAGTAGCGTTCAGCCCATTCTGCCTTGTACAGCTTGTTGCTGACGACAAAGAAATACATGTTGGTGCCCGCCTCGGAAAGTTCTCTGACGCTTTGCCAAGAGAAGTCGCCCCAGGGTTCCAGCCGTGCGATGGCGGCATTCACACTGTCGAGGTCGTGCTTCAGCGTGTTCTCCTGTGTCAGGAGCTGCTCTGCCTCTTCCAACTTCTTCAGTCCGGTGGCACAGTCGGCAGACTTCGCCGTATAGACCCCCTTGGGTGTGTAGGAATCCTTGGCGTAGTCCAGGTTGACCAGAGCCTTCTTGAATCGGTCGGCCAGGTCAAGCCCACGCTGCAGTTCGTCGCTGGTGGCTCCCTGCTGGAGCTGCTGCACGTGGATGACACCCAGCTGGCGGATGTCACTGATGAACTTGTCGTATTCCCCGTTAGTGACGAGGAATGTGAGTTTCTTCATTTTCTGAATCATACAGCCTGTGCTTCCTCCTTTCTTGCCCGTGCCTCTTGCAGGGACTTCAGAATCTTTTGACTGGACTTGCTGAGGTTTTCCTCGTCCTCCATGAATCGCTTAATCTTTCTGACAGCTTCCTGGAAGCCCGGTATCTGTACCTTCTCGAAGAGGTTCACCTTCTGGGTGGTCTTCTTGCGTGCGTGGTCGAGCAGGTAGAGCTTGGCCATGACGAACTCGCGCTCCACGGCTGTCTTGGCCAGTCCCTGCAGCAGGCGGATGCCGTCGAAGTACCACTTGGGCGCACTGAAGAGGCCGAAGGGTTTCACCTCCAGTTCTATATTCTTCAGAATAGGTACGCGCACGCCCGCAACCTTCTTCACGTCCAGTTCCACATCCTTCAGGCTGACCAGCGAGGTGTCGAACTCGCCCCACAGGGCGTACATCGACTCGTAGCCGCCAATCTGACTTTGCAGTCTGGCCTCCAGCTCATCGGCTTCCTCCTTGCATTTCTTCACCTCCAGGCGCAGTGCCGTCTCCTTGTTCTTGATGATGGGGAGTGTGCGCTGGCGCATCTTGAGGTTCTTCTCAATCTGCTGCAAGGAAGTTTTGTTATA
Source organism: Bacteroidaceae bacterium (assembly GCA_017453465.1). Taxonomy (GTDB): domain Bacteria; phylum Bacteroidota; class Bacteroidia; order Bacteroidales; family Bacteroidaceae; genus Minthosoma. The sequence continues at coordinate 13,833 of JAFTEV010000074.1, forward strand.
TTGAAACTTAATCGCCATAAAAATATTACTTAGCAAGTAAAAAAGACAGGAAAACTACCGTCCAAACAATTCGCTGTGGCTGCCTATTCTGACAAGCAGAATGTTGTCGTCTTCAACCCAGACGAGCAAGAAATCATTGCCCACATGACATTCCAAACAACCTTCATATTCTCCATGCAGCGAGTGCTTTTTGTTCTTGACATCCAGCGGCTCATTCCGTCGCAGCTTGTCAACCACAGTGTTTAGTTCGCGCAGCAGTGCTTCTTTGTGACGGAATTTCTTGATGTCACGCCGATACTGAGTCGTTGTGAAGACTTCTTTCATAGTCCCATAGAACTAAGGAAGGTGTCAAAACTGCTCATGTCAACAGGCTTCAGGCCACGGTGCTCCTTGGCATCCCTGATGGCAGCCTTGGTTGTTTCGTTGGGAACATTGTGCATGGCGTCTGAGAGCAAAGCAACAACCATGCTGTTCAGGCTGCATTTCTGCCTCTTTGCCTCCATTTTCAGCCCCTGCATCAATGCTGTGGGAAGTCGGAAGGACGTGTGAGTCCTTGGAGTTTGTGTTGCCATAGATTTCTCCTTTTTTACTTTTTCTATTTACATAAAGGGTTACACCCAATACTTATCCGTAAACTCTTTCTTGATGTTCACCTCTTCCAGCTTGAAGTACTTCTTGAAGAGCGACCAAGTCACGTCGAGCATTTCCTCGGTGTCGAGGTTCACGTCGATGGCCAGCAGCTTGCCGGCGTACTCCTTGGCAAAGTCGAGGCAGCGGTTGTCGTAGTCGGTCAGGTCGAAACCGTTCTCCAGCTTCGTCTTGGCATTGGCTGCGTCGGAGTAGAGACGGATGGCTGCGTTCATCACCTGCGAGTGGTCCTTGCGGGTTTTCTTTCCGGCCACAAGCTGCTTCAGTCGCGAGAGCGAGCGGAAGGGGTCAACGATGACCTTGCCAATGTCGGAGTCGCGGCGCAGATAGAGCTGACCCTCGGTGATATAACCCGTGTTGTCGGGCACGGCGTGTGTGATGTCTCCGCCAGAAAGTGTGGTCACGGCAATGATGGTGATGGAGCCGCCGCCGGCACTCTCCGGGAACTGCACGGCCTTTTCGTAAATCTTGGCCAGGTCGGAGTAGAGCGAGCCAGGCATGGAGTCCTTCGAAGGAATCTGGTCCATGCGGTTGCTGACGATGGAGAGCGAGTCGGCGTAGGAAGTCATATCGGTGAGCAGCACAAGCACCGTCTCGTGCTTCTCCACGGCGAAGTACTCGGCAGCCGTCAGTGCCATGTCGGGCACGAGCAGACGCTCCACGGCTGGGTCTTCGGTGGTGTTCATGAAGGCAATGATGCGGTCGAGCGCACCGGCATTGGAGAAGGTGTTCTTGAAGAAGTAGTAGTCGTCGTTGGTCATACCCATGCCGCCCAGGATGATTTTGTCAACCTTGGCGCGCAGGGCCACCAGTGCCATGACTTCGTTGAAGGGCTGGTCGGGGTCGGCAAAGAAGGGAATCTTCTGCCCAGAGACGAGCGTGTTGTTGAGGTCGATGCCGGCGATACCCGTGGCGATGAGTTCGCTGGGCTGCTTGCGGCGCACGGGGTTCACCGAGGGGCCGCCAATCTCCACCTCATTGCCCTCCACCTGGGGACCGCCGTCGATGGGGTCGCCGTAGGCATTGAAGAAGCGTCCGGCCAGCTGGTCGCCCACCTTCAGCGAGGGGGCCTTGCCGAGGAACACCACTTCGGCGTTGGTGGGGATGCCGCCTGTGCCTTCAAACACCTGCAGGGTGACGTCGTCGCCCGCGATTTTCACTACCTGAGCCAGCTTGCCGTTGATGGTAGCAAGCTCGTCATATCCTACGCCCTTTGCTTTCAGGGCGACTGTGGCCTTCGTAATCTGGCCTATCTTTGTATATACTTTCTGAAAAGCTGTAGCCATAATGTGTGTTTATGCGGCAAGCATTGCCTTGATTTGTGATACAAACATGTCGTACTGTGCGCTCTTGTACTCCGAGTAGTTCATCTGCTTGCAGAGGTTGATGAGCTTGCGGAAGTAATCGACGCAGTCGAGGAAGGTGTCGAAGTGGAAGTCTTTCTCGCAAATCTCGGTGACGAGGTCGAGGATGGCCTCTTGCCGCTCCAGGCTGGTGACGGCATCCACCTCGTCGAAAGCGTCTTGCTGGAGGATGACGAAGTCAATGATTTCCGACTTCCAGAACACGATGTGGTAGTCAACGGGCACGCCATCGTCGCCCAGGATGTTGATTTGCTCGGCAATCTCCTTTCCGCGCTGCATACGGGTCTTCAGTGCGAGCACCTTCGGAATCCACTTGTCGTTGATTTTCCCTGCGATGTATTCGGCAAACTCCGGGTACTCCAGGTACTTGGAATAGGAGTCGATGGGGTTCACGGCGGGATAGCGTTTCTTGTCGGCACGGTCCTGCTCCAGTCCGTAGAAGCAGCGGGCCACCTTCTTGGTGTTCTCCGTCACGGGTTCCTTCAGGTTACCGCCGGCGGGAGAGACGGTTCCGATGAAAGTGATGCTGCCCACCTGTCCGTTGTTCAGATAGACGTAGCCGGCACGGCCGTAGAAGTTGCTGATGAGTGCGCCCAGGTCCATGGGGAAGGCATCGGGTCCTGGCAGTTCCTCCATGCGGTTCGACATTTCGCGCAAAGCCTGTGCCCAGCGGCTGGTAGAGTCGGCCATGAGCAGGACGCGCAGTCCCATGGAGCGGTAGTATTCGGCCATGGTCATGGCGGTATAGACGGAGGCTTCGCGGGCAGCCACGGGCATGTTCGACGTGTTGGCGATGATGATGGTGCGCTCCATGAGCTTGCGCCCCGTGTGGGGGTCAACCAGTTCGGGGAACTCGGTGAAGATTTCCACCACCTCATTGGCACGCTCACCACAGGCGGCGATGATGACGATGTCGGCCTCAGCCTGCTTCGATATGGCGTGCTGCAGCACGGTCTTGCCCGTACCGAAGGGGCCGGGGATGAAGCCTGTGCCGCCCTCCACGATGGGGTTGAACGTGTCGATGGTGCGCACGCCGGTCTCCAGGAGCTTGAACGGGCGCGGCTTCTCCCTGTAGTTGGTCATGGCGAACTTCACGGGCCAGTGCTGCACCATATCGACCTTCAGCTCCTGTCCGTCGGCAGTCTGCAAGACGGCGATGGTGTCGTGTATGCGGTACTGCCCTGCCTTTGCTACGCTCTTCACTGTGGCCTTGCCCTCCATCTGGAAGGGGACCATGATTTTGAGGGGCTGCGAGTTTTCCACCACTTCGCCCAGCCAGTCGCTCTGCTGCACCTCGTCGCCGGCCTTGGCCAGGGGCTTGAAGTCCCAGAGGCGGTCGGCATCGAGCGGTTCGGTGTACTGTCCGCGCTTGAGGAATACGCCCTCCATCTTGTCGAGGTCGTTCTGCAGACCGTCGTAGTTTTTCGACAACATGCCTGGGCCGAGCTGCACTTCGAGCATGTGGCCAGTGAAGTCGGCTGGTGCGCCGACCTTCAGTCCACGGGTGGATTCAAACACCTGCACATACACGTCGGTGCCCACCACCTTGATGACTTCCGACATGAGGCGGTCGCCGCCTGTCTCGATGTAGCAGATTTCGCCCTGCTTGACAGGCCCGTCCACCCGCAGTGTCACCATGTTGGCTATTACGCCACTTACTGTTCCTTTAGTCATATTACTGCTTTGAGTGAAAAGCGAATGGTGAAAAGTGAAAAAATCTGAATTGGCAAATCATATCTTTCCTGCCTCTCTCCACCGTTACTTTTCTTTATTTATATTTTAACTTTAATTTCTTGCTGTTGTGAATGGCCTGTAGGCATTTTATAACCACAGATTTCGCGGATTACACAGATTTTTTGCGAGCCAAACGATTTTCTGTGAATTTACCGTATGGATTACACAGATTAGAGTCGTGAACGACTCTTCCCTACGGCCTTGCAGGAAGCCATATCCAGAGCCTACAAAAAGGCTCTCCAATCTGTGGAATTTCCCATCAAAATTCATAAAAAATCCGTGTAATCTGTGCAATCTGTGGTAAAGCATACATTCACTTGTCATTGTTGTCTCAGCCCTGCTTGTTGAAGACGGACTTCACCTGGAACTCCTCTGGCACGCGGGCCTCACCTCTGAGGTCCTCGATGATGCGGCTGAAGGCTTGCTTGCCCTGTTCGGGGTCGAGCCGCTCCCAGCGGTAGAGCATCTGGAGCTTGCACAGGTAGGCAAAGACGGCCTCCACGCTGAACGGCTCGAAGAAGGTCTGCTCGTCGAGCCAGAGCCACTTGAAGGCATCAATCTTCTTCTCCTTCAGCACGGGGTCGGGCTGGTCCACAATCTGCATCAGCTCCTTCACGTAGTCCAGTTCGGCAGAGAGGTCGAAGTCGCGGGTCTGGTTGGTGCGTATCATTTCGGTCACCTCGTTGTCACCCTGAATGAAGTCGGCCACGTTCCAGCCCTGCTGACGGGCTATCATGGCGGTGAGGATGTTGCTGATGTCGAGGTTGAGGGCATACCAGCGGCGCACCATCTTGTTGGGGCACTGCATGGCGTACTGGTAGAAGGCCAGCTGCATGGCGTCTTCGGCATACCAGCCCTGTGTGTCCTTATTATAATTATAGTTACGCGCAAACTCCGACATGAACGACGGGTAGCGGTGCACGTTGAAGTTCATCTCGCGTGCCGAGGTGATGAGGTCCCGGTACTGCTCCATCGTGTAGTTGCAGTTGGGGTCAAGCTCCGCCTCCGGGTCTTTCAGCAGCCTGACGAGGTTGCGGCAGTCCTGCTCCAGGAAGAAATAGAAGATGAGCCGCTTGTCGCGCTCCGTGAACTCCACGTCCATCTGTTCGCGCAGTTCAGCGATGCTCACGGCCATCGGGCTGTCAAGCCGGATGTCGGGCAGCCCAGCCATCATGCAATAGTAGTTTGCCATTGCTCTATCAGAAAATCATTTCTACCAGCTGCGGACGCAGGAAGTTCTTGAAATACTGCTCAAATTCGGCCTCGCCGAAGTTCACCCTGTAGGAGCCGTCGGCGGGCTGCACGGTGAAGGCAGCCTTCTGACCGTTCACCTGCTCTATCTGCACGCCCTTGTCAAGCAGTGCCTTGGCCTTCTGTGCAAACAGGGCCTTCAGGCTGGCAGCGTCGTCGGTCTGGATGACGAGGTCTTCGCCCCCGGCCCACTTCTCGGCCAGACGCAGGATGAACTGACCCATGAAGTCCTTGTCCTTCACGACGGCGGTGGCAGCCTCCTTCACAATCTTGTCGCCCACCACGTTGGCCACCTCGCTCTTCAGGGCCTCCACAGCTTGCTGGGCGTACATCTTGATTTCCGACTTCATGTTCTGTTCCATGGCCTTCACGTCCTTCTGCGCGGCCTGTTCGGTCTCTGCGGCCTGAGCCTTGGCTGCTGCAATGATCTTGTCAGCCTCCACGCGGGCTGCTGCAATGATTTTCTCGGCCTCGGCATTGCCACGCTCCACACCCTCGTGCAGGAGCTTCTCGGTCAATTCTTGTATTTTACCTTCCATTTGCTTTTATATTTTATGTTGATATGATTCCGTTACAAATTTACGGCTTTTTTCTGACATAGCCATATTTTTTGCAACAAAAAATGCAGAAAGAGCGCAAAAAGAACAGCAATACAGCGAAATAGGCAAGAAAGAACTGTGTCGCCGTGGCAGCAATGCAGTGGCAGCAGGACGGCAGCACTGTGCCGCAGGGGTGGCACCGCAGTGCCGTCCCTGCGGGAGAACGCTCTGCCAGCGGCAGCACCTCAGTGGCGACCATTCGGGAGAACGTTCTGCCAGCCGTTTCAGCGCATCATAACTGCATTGACGCACAGAAAGTTCTCGACAATATTTTGAACTGTCACTTGAACGCATTGCACAACATGTGAAAGCACCAAAGATTACACCACAGATTACACAGATTACACGGATTACACGGATTTCTTCCACAAAAATAATTCATGAAAATTCATGGCTCATTCATGGCCATTCATGTCAAAAAATAACATCATGAATAGCCCATAAACGAACCATAAATTTATGTTCCTCACCACTTCATTTCTGCGGAAAAAAGGCATCAAAAATTTTCGCACGATTTTTTCGTCTAAATTCAACTCCTATTCGCCTGTTTTCCACAAAATTCGGGACAAAGCAGATGGCAGTTGAATGAGTGGAAGGCTCCTATATAGGGGAAGCCTTCCGCTCATTCCACAACAGCAAGCCCCGAAAAAATCTGCTTTCAAAACATTTATTTTCAGCTGAAATTTTCCTATTCCGCAAAAAATGCGTAACTTTGCACAAAATTCTGACCGAAAGATGGAAAACAGAAGCATTGTTTCGATTGCCGACTACAGCAGGGAGAAGATTCAGACCCTGCTCGACATGGCCGCCGAGTTTGAACGCCAACCCAACCGCAAACTGCTGGAAGGCAAAGTGGTAGCCACCCTGTTCTTCGAGCCAAGCACACGCACCCGCCTCAGCTTCGAGACGGCAGCCAACCGCCTGGGAGCCCGCGTCATCGGCTTCAGCGACCCCAAGGCCACCAGCTCCTCGAAGGGCGAGACCCTGAAGGACACCATCAAAATGGTGAGCAACTACGCCGATGTCATCGTCATGCGCCACTACCTCGAAGGGGCAGCCCAGTATGCCAGCGAAGTGACCGACGTGCCCATCATCAACGCCGGCGACGGCAGCAACCTGCACCCCTCGCAGACCATGCTCGACCTCTACTCCATACGCAAGACGCAGGGCACGCTGGAGAACCTGAACATCTACATGGTGGGCGACCTGAAGTACGGGCGCACCGTCCACTCGCTGCTCATGTCCATGCGCAAGTACAACCCCACGTTCCACTTCATCGCCCCCCACGAGCTGGAAATGCCAGAGGAGTACAAACTCTACTGCCAGAAGGAGGGCATACGCTACGTGGAACAGACCGACTTCACCGAGGACACCATTGCCGAGGCCGACATCCTCTACATGACCCGCGTGCAGCGCGAGCGCTTCAGCGACCTTATGGAGTATGAGCGCGTGAAGAACGCCTACATCCTCCGTGCCGACATGCTCTCAAAGTGTCGCCCAGACATGAAAATCCTACACCCCCTGCCCCGCGTCAACGAGATACAGTACGACGTGGACGACTCGCCCCACGCCTACTACTTCCAGCAGGCCCAGAACGGCCTCTACGCCCGCGAAGCCCTCATCTGCGACGTGCTGGGCATCGGCATGGAAGAGATTAAAAACGGAAAATGAAGAGACTATGGAATCAACAGTTACACAGCGACGGCGAATTTCCGTAGAACTGCCCATCTACGCCATCGACAAGCTCGATCAGCTGGCAAAGGAAATCAACGTCAGCAGAACGAGCTTCCTCGAAAGGTATCTGCTCGACAGCCTCTACCATGAACCCAACGAAGAAACGCTGGCCGCCATGAAGGAGGCAAAGGAAGGAAAATACGCAGGTGTGGTTGACCTATCCTCCACCGAAGCCATGATAAAATCTATCCTCGGCTGAAATGAAGGAGATAAGGTATAGCACACAGTTCCGCAAGGACTTCAAGCGATATAGAGGACAGCCGCAGAAAATAAAACTGCTGGAGGCTCTACTTAATTACTTGGCCAACGACATACCCATTCCTGCCAGCTATGTTCCACACATGCTGCATGGAAAATACGAAGGCTGCATGGAATGTCACATTCAAGGCGACTACTTGCTGATATGGTATGACGAAAGCAGCGATAGCATCTTGCTACAACGTCTTGGCTCGCACTCAGAACTATTTAAATAAATATCCATTATGGAACAGAACAAAGAACAACTGATGGTGGCAGCCCTGGAGAACGGCTCCGTCATCGACCATATACCCACCGACAAGCTGTTCACCATCGTGCAGCTGCTGGGGCTCGACACCTTTAAGAACGAGGTCATCATTGCCAACAACCTCGACAGCAAGGTGATGGGCAAGAAAGGACTCATCAAAATCAGCAACAAGTTCTTCACCGAGGCCGAAATCAGCAAGCTGGCCGTCGTCTGCCGGGGCATACGCCTCACGGTCATCAAGGACTACAAGGTGGCCGAAAAGCGCGAAATCAACCTGCCCGAAAAGCTCATCGACATCGCCAAGTGCGCTAACCCCGTGTGCATCACCAACAACGAACCGATGAAGACCTACTTCACCATCACCGACACACAGACCCTCAAGTGCCGCTACTGTGGCAAAGAACAAACCTTGGACAATATAAAACTAAAATAACGACATGAAATTTACAGAACGCACCAAGCTGAACCTGAGCGAGGTAAACGCCGAGGTGCTAAAGGACTGGAACGCTGAGGACGTGTTCCACAAGAGTATAACAGAGCGCGAGGGATGCCCCTCATTCATTTTCTTTGAAGGCCCGCCATCCGCCAACGGACATCCCGGCATTCACCACGTCATGGGTCGCACCATCAAGGACACCTTCCTACGCTACAAGACCATGCAGGGCTACCAGGTGAAGCGCAAGGCCGGCTGGGACACCCACGGACTGCCCGTCGAGCTGAGCGTGGAGAAAGACCTGGGCATTACCAAGGAAGACATCGGGCGCAAAATCTCGGTCGATGACTACAACAACGCCTGTCGCCGCAACGTGATGATGTACACCAACGAATGGACCGAACTCTCCGAGAAGATGGGCTACTGGGTGGACCTGGAGCACCCCTACATCACCTACGACAACAAATACATTGAAACCCTCTGGTACTTGCTCCAGCAGCTCTACCAGAAAGGACTGCTCTACAAGGGCTACACCATCCAGCCCTACTCCCCCGCCGCCGGCACCGGCCTCTCCAGCCACGAGCTGAACCAGCCCGGCTGCTATCGCGACGTGAAGGACACCACGGTCACCGCGCAGTTTAAATTGCTAGAAAGGCTAGATAAACTAGCCGGGCTAGAAAAACTAGAAGGGCTAGCCACCTACATCCTCGCCTGGACCACCACCCCCTGGACACTGCCCTCCAACACAGCTCTCTGCGTAGGCCCCAAGATTGACTACGTGGCCATCAAGGGCAAGAACCCCTACAGCGGCGAAGAGGCCATCTACATCCTGGCCGAAAGCCGCCTCTCGGCCTACTTCCAGCCCGGAAAGGACGAGGAAGGAAACGACAAGCCGCAGGAAATCCTCTGGCGCGGCAAGGGCGAAGACCTCGTGGGTCTGCACTACGAGCAGCTCTTCCCCTGGGTGAAGCCCTGCGCACTGGAGGACGACCAGATTGTGGTGAAGGAACAGGAGGCTTTCCGCGTCATCCCCGGCGACTACGTCACAACCGAAGACGGTACGGGCATCGTCCACATCGCACCCACCTTTGGTGCCGACGACGCAAAGGTGGCCAAGGATGCGGGCATCCCCTCGCTCTTTGTCATCGACAAGGCTGGTGACACGCGCCCCATGGTGGATTTCCAGGGCAAGTACTTCTTGAAGGAAGACATGAACGAGGAGTTCTTAAACCTCTGTGTGAACGAAAGTTATTGGCAGCACAGCGGCAATTACGTAAAGAACGCCTACGACCCCAAATACAACCAGGGCGGCAAGTACGACGAGAAGGCTGCCACCAAGGACATGGACCTCAACGTGGTGCTCTGCCTCGAAATGAAAGAGGCCGGCACAGCCTTCAAGATTGAGAAGCACGTGCACAACTATCCGCACTGCTGGCGCACCGACAAGCCCGTGCTCTACTATCCGCTCGACTCATGGTTCATCCGCTCCACAGCCAAGAAGGACCGCATGTACGAACTGAACCAGGGCATCCAGTGGAAACCCGAATCGACGGGCACAGGACGCTTTGGCAAATGGCTGGAGAACCTGAACGACTGGAACCTCTCGCGCTCGCGCTACTGGGGCACACCGCTCCCCATCTGGCGCAACCGCGACACACGCGAAGAAGTGTGCATCGGCAGCGTGGAAGAACTCTACAACGAAATAGAGAAAGCTGTGGCTGCTGGCGTAATGGCCTCGAATCCGCTGAAGGACAAAGGCTTTGTGCCCGGCGACATGAGCCAGGAGAACTACGACCGCATTGACCTGCACCGCCCCTACGTGGACGAAATCAAACTGGTCAGCCCCACAGGAAACGTGCTCACACGCGAGCTGGACCTCATCGACGTGTGGTTCGACTCCGGTGCCATGCCTTACGCACAGGTGCACTACCCCTTCGAGAACCGCGAACTCATTGACAACGGAACAGCATTCCCTGCCAACTTCATTGCCGAAGGCGTTGACCAGACACGCGGATGGTTCTTCACCCTGCACGCCATCGCCACGATGGTGTTCGACAGTGTGGCCTTCCGTGCCGTCATCTCTAACGGACTGGTGCTCGACAAGAACGGCATCAAGATGTCGAAGCGACTGGGCAACGTCATCAACCCCTTCGACTGCATCAAGACCTACGGAGCCGATGCTGTACGCTGGTACATGATTACCAACTCATCGCCCTGGGACAACCTCTCCTTCGACCCCGAAGGCGTGAAGGAAGTGACCAGCCAGTTCTTCATCAAGCTGCAACAGGCTTACTCCTTCTTCACGATGTATGCCAACGTGGATGGCTTTGAGTACAAGGAGGCCGACGTGCCCTACGAGGAGCGTCCCGACTTCGACCGCTGGCTGCTCTCTGAACTGAACACGCTGGTGAAGAACGTGCAGACATACCTCGACGACTACGACCCCACCCCTGCGGGCCGACTGATTCAGGCTTTCGTCATCGACAAGCTCTCCAACTGGTACATCCGCCTGAACAAGGCACGCTTCTGGAGCGGCGAAATGACGCAGGACAAACTCTCGGCCTATCAGACATTATATATATGTCTCGACACGCTGAGCCGCCTCATTGCCCCCATCGCACCGTTCTATGCTGACCAACTCTTCCGCGACCTCAATGCCGCAACAGGCAAGGACCAGAGCCGGAGCGTGCACCTGGCCAAGTTCCCCACATACGACGAGACCCACATCGACAGCGAACTGGAGACAGCAATGGAGGCAGCCATGAAGGTCACCTCGATGGGCCTCTCCATCCGCAAGAAAGTCAGGATTCCCGTCATCCAGGCCCTGCAGACCCTGGCCATTCCCGACACCGACCCGGCCTTCAGTGCAGACATCGAGCGCATGAAAGCCATCATCCTAAAGGAAGTGAATGCCAAGGAACTGCAACTGATGGACGGCAGTCTGCTCACAAAGACCGTGAAGTGCAACTTCCGCGTAATGGGCAAGAAGTTCGGCAAGCTGATGAAGGCCGTAAGCAACGCCGTGGCCGCCATGTCGCAGGCTCAGATTGCAGAACTGGAGCAGCAGGGGCAGGTGACCCTGCAGGCCGAGGGCCAGGACGCAGTCATCGAACTGGCCGACGTGGACATCATGTCGCAGGACATCCCCGGCTGGAGCGTGGCCAACGAGGGCACTACCACCGTGGCCCTGGACATCACCATCACACCCGAACTGAAGAACGAGGGCAATGCCCGCAAGATTATCAAGCAGATTCAGGGACTGCGCAAGTCGCAGGGATTCGAGATTACAGACCGCATTCGCGTCAGCATCACCCAAACGCCTGAGACCGAGGCTGTAATGGCCACCTTCAAGGACAACATTGCACAGCAGGTACTGGCCAACTCCATCACCCTGGGCCAGCCAGCGGGTGAGCCAATTGACTTCGAGGACTTCAAAGCTGTCATCAATGTCACAAAGGACTAAATACACCCTGTCGGCCCTGCTGTTCATCGCCGTGCTTGTCGCAGACCAGGTCATCAAGGTCTGCGTCAAGACAGGGATGTACCTGGGAGAAAGGATTGAAATCACCTCGTGGTTCCAGCTCGTCTTCGTGGAGAACAACGGCATGGCCTTCGGCTGGGAACTCATGGGCGGCAAGCTGTTCCTCACGCTGTTCCGGCTCGTAGCAGTCTGCTTCATCGGCTGGTTCATCGCGAAGGAAATCCAGCGCAACCGTCCTGTGGGCTACATCGTCTGCCTCAGCCTTATCATGGCTGGAGCCGCCGGCAACATCATCGACTGCCTGTTCTACGGACTGGTGTTCAACAATCCGCCCTACCCCCTGACGGCAGAGTTCGTGCCCTGGGGCATGGGCTACGGCGAACTGCTCTACGGGCGTGTGGTCGATATGTTCTACTTTCCGCTTGTGGAGTGGGACATGCCCCAGTGGGTGCCCGTCTATGGCGGAGAGCACTGCGTGTTCTTCAGCCCCGTGTTCAACTTTGCCGACGCAGCCATCTCGTGCGGCATCGTGGCCCTCATCCTGTTCTACCACAACATCCTGAACGAATACTCGGCCAAGCCCATCGAAACGGCAAAGGCTGAAACCGAAACGACTGAGCCACAAATCTGAAAGAGAACTTGAAACAGCATATCATCATCTTCATCCTGCTTGCCGTGGCTGCCCTGACAGCCTGCGAGAAGACTCCCGAAGGCATATTGTCGAAAGGCGATATGGAAGATGTGCTGTTCGACTACCACCTGCTGCAAGGCATGATTGACCAGATGAACTCCGAACAGCGGGAGGAGAATCAGCGGTATCTGGATGCCGTTCTCCGCAAGCATGGCATCACACAGGCCGAGTTCGACAGCTCGATGGTGTGGTACAACCGCAACGGCGTGCTGCTGAAGGAAATCTACAAAGATCTGAACGACCGCTACAAGGCACTCGACGAGGAGCTGAAACTGAAGAGTGGCAGCAACAACATCCTCACCACCATCAGTCAGACAGGCGACACGGCCAACATCTGGACGGGCAACCAGCTCCTCCTGCTCAGGCCAAAAGACCTGCTCAACAAGGAGGTGTTTACCCTGAAAGCAGACACCAGCTTCTACCGGAAAGACAAGTTCAAGCTCTACGCCACAGTCTATTTCGTGCGGGAAATCAGGGATGAACGCGAAAGCAACCTCACGGTGGGACTGACCATAGAATACAAAAACGGCAAGACCATCGGCGCAACCCGCACGGTAGATTACAACGGCCCGCTGGAACTGGGCATTGACGCAACGGACGACGAAGACATAGAAGCCCTGCACGGCTACTTCTTCTATCGAGGCAAGGAAACCATGCGCAACCTGTGCATCGTGAGCAAGATGGCCCTTGTGCGAATGCACGACAAGACCACACCGCTGCCACAGCCTACCGACTCCATTGCGGGCGACACGCTGAAGGCCGACTCCGTGGCACTGGACACCACACCCGACCTGCCACACCGCCACCTCACCCCGGAGGAAGTGCGCCTGCAGAACAAAACCATGGACCGCATACAAATCAAGGCTGCGCCCGACGTGAGAACCAAGAACTCCTACGGTCCGAGAAGAAAGAAAAATGCAAAGAAAAATAGCCGCCAATAAAATATACACCACACCCGACCGCTGCTACACCAACAGCATCGTCACACTGACCGACGGCACCATCACAAACATCAGTCCGCTGGACGGCGAACAAGCCATGACAGAATGGATAGGAGGCACCATCGTCATCAGAAACGGACAAGTCATAAAAATGGCATAGAATCATCACATGGTAACTACACCGCAATACTCCAACAACACCGACAAGGAAGAAGAGTCGAAGATAAATCTCCGATTACTCTGGTCTATCCTGCTGGTCAAGCGATACTGGTTCCTGGCATCGCTCCTCTTCTTCATGGCAGGAGCTGTATGCTATCTGAAACTGAAGCCCACCACCTATCTGATGACATCCAAAGTGCTCATCAAAGACCAGGACGACGCATCCTCCTTCATGCCCCACAAGCTGAACTTCATGGCCAACATGGGCTTTGCCAACAACAGCAACGGATTTGACAACGAGCTGGAAGTGCTCTCGTCGGAGAACCTCACAGAGTTTGTGGTGCGCGACCTGAAGCTCTACACCCGCTACTACTATAAGGGGAGACTTCGCTTCAAGGAATTTTACGGAAAATATTCACCCTGGATTGTTGACATCGACTCTGCCACCATCGACACCCTTGTGCAGCCCATCACCCTCGTGCTGCACGCGCAGGAAGGCGGCAATGTGTCGGCTCAGCTCACCTACGGCGAGGAACAGACGGAACACACCATCAAGCACTTCCCCGCCAGCATTCCCTTCTCCGAACAAGGGAAACTTGACATCAGCTTCCAGTCAGACCTCTATCCTCAAGAAGACTTCGACTTCGCGCAGGAAATAAAAGTCACCATCAGCCCCATCAGACCCACCGTCATGTACTTCGGCAGCAAGCTGGAAGTGGCTCCCACATCGAAGACCACCACCGTGGCCCTGCTCCAGTTCGTTGACAATGTGCCGGAACGAGGCGTTGACTACCTGGACCGACTGACCAAAATCTACAACATCGACGCAACCGACGACTACACGGAAGAAGCCCAGAAGACAGCAGACTTCATCCGTGAACGTCTGAGCCGAATCTCCGCCGAACTCGATGATACAGAGAACAGCCTCGAAGCCTACAAACGGCAGGGAGGCATCTCGGACTATGACAACGACGTGAAGAACTCGGCCACCCAGAAGTACCAGTACGAAAACCGCCTGGTCGATGTGCAGACCCAGCACCAGCTTGTCACCGACCTGCTCGGCTTCATCAACGCGCCCGACAACAACTTGCAGCCCATTCCCTCCAACATCGGACTGGCCGACCCCACACTGTCGAAGACGCTGGAGGAGTACAACAAAATCATCTACCAGTATCAGCAGCTGCAACGCACGGCCTCGCAGGACAACCCCACGCTGCACACCCTGGAAGACCGCGCCAACGACTTCCTGAAGGGCATACGTTCTTCGTTGCAGACCCTGCAAAAGCAATACGCCATCAGGATAAACGACCTCAACCAGCAACGAGGGAAGTACACGCGCAACCTCAGCAGTTCGCCAGCCAAGGAACACACGCTGGCACAAATCAAACGCCAGCAGGAAGTCAAGTCGGGCCTCTTCATCATGCTGCTGCAAAAGCGCGAAGAAACCCTCATCCAGCTGGCATCCTCCGTCTATAAAGCCAAAGAAATAGAAAAGCCAGCGTGCCGTGGCTACATTTCGCCCCGTCCGCGCTGGGTCTTCCTCATCGCCCTGGGCCTGGGTCTGGCACTGCCCTACCTCATCTTCTTCGTCATCCGCTACTTCAAGATAAGAGTCACCACCGAAGAGGAACTCAAGCAGCTCACCGACATCCCCATCTTCGGCACCGTCCCCTTCGTGAAGGCACTCACCACGGGCAAACGTACCATCGTGCTGGAAGAGAACCGCAACAGCATCATGATGGAAGTCTATCGGCAACTGCGCTCCTCCCTGCCCTTCGTCATGAAGCCCAAGGACAAAGTGCTGCTGTTCACCTCCTGCGTTGCGGGCGAAGGCAAGACCTCCATCGCCTGTAACCTCGGCACCAGCATAGCCTTCACGGGCCGCCGGGTACTGCTCATAGGGCTGGACATCCGCAAGCCGCGACTGGCGGGACTCTTCAACCTGAAAGACGAAGAAAACGGCATATCCAACTACCTGGCTCGCAATGCCGAAGACCTGGACTATCTGGACCACCTCGTCCAGCACACTGACATCAGTCCCAACCTCGACATCATCCCGGCAGGAGCCATTCCGCCCAACCCCGGCGAACTGCTCACACGCCCCAACCTGAAGATTGGCCTGGAGCACCTGAAGGAACGCTACGACTTCATCATCCTTGACACAGCCCCCGTTGGTCTCGTTTCCGACACGCTCCCACTGGCACCGCTGGCCGACGTGACTTTCTACATCGTCCGCAGCAACTACACCCTGAAGGCCGACATGGAACTCATCAACGAATACAAGCAACAAGGCGTGTTCCAGAACATCAACATCATCTTCAACTCCGTCAAGTATAACGTAAGCAACATCACAGCCAAGTCATACGGCAGCCGCACCTACGGCATCTACCGCTCCTACGGCTACGGTTACGGCTATGGTTATGGCTACGGATATGGCTATGGAGAGAACAAGAAGCTGGAGGAAGTATAAGATTGAAAATCCTGATTAAGTGAAAAGTGAATAGTGAAAAGTGAAAAATCTAAGTTACTGGGGCTAAACGCAGTCTAATACTGGCTAAACTGTAACTTAGATTTTTCACTTTTCACTATTCACTTTTCACTTCCCATCCCCCCTCTCCTAAATTCAGCACACACAATGGCCGTGGCCACAGCCACGTTCAGCGACTCAGAAGTGGGACGGCCCGCAGGATAATTGGGAATCAAAAGCCGCTCGGTGACAAACCGAGCCACGCCGTCGCTTACTCCACGCCCCTCGTTGCCCATGACGATGATGCCGTGCTGAGTAAGCGGCTTTTCGTAGATTGAAGTACCATCAAGAAATGTGCCATATACAGGCGTGGTATTCAAATCCGTGTGGCGCATTTGCTCCAGCTCTGCTTCAAGGTCGCGGTAATGCACCTGCACACGTGCCATGGCACCCATCGTAGCCTGCACCGTCTTCGGATTATAGATGTCGGCACAGCCCTGCGAGCAGAACACGTGCTCAATGCCAAACCAGTCGGCCAGCCGCACGATGGTGCCCAGATTGCCAGGATTCTGCACATCGTCCAGCATCAGGCAAAGTTCACGGCTGGCCACTGCACCCAGGTCGGCCTCGTCAGTCCGCTGCCTAAACACAGCGATGACCTGCTGCGGAGTCTCCACCAGGCTGGCACGCCGCAGTTCCTCCTCCGTCACCACGTCCTGCTCCGGCGGAAAGAACCCGGATAGCGATCCAGCGGCACCATACCAGTCCGCCGTGGCAGCCAGATAGACACACCGGAAATGGGGCAGCAAATCGCCCACCAGCTTTCGCCCCTCGGCCACAAACACACCCTCTGCCTTGCGGTATTTCTTCAGCTCCAGCGAATGGATAAACTTAATTCTGCTTTTTGAAATCATCACACTTTCTGCTTTTTCCATGCAAAGGTAAGAGTTTTTTAGTTAAAAGTTAAAAGTTAAAAGTTAAAATGTTTTATTGGAATGAGGAATTAGGAATGAAGAATGATTACCGTACTTTTCAGCATCAATTCCTCATTCCTCATTCCTAATTCCTCATTCCAATTAAAAAAATTGTCCAATTGTAAATTGTCCAAATGTAAAATTTCGTACCTTTGAACGATTTTTCGTGACATGAAGCACTTTTCAGCCTACATATTCGCCCTGTTGCTGCTCTCGGCCTGTTCCGTCGGCAAGTACATTCCCGAAGGGGAACACTTGCTGAAGGAGGTGCACGTCACCTACGACGACAGCAGCAAGATGCTGAAAGAATACGACCTGAAAGCATACAACCAGCAACAGCCCAACACAAAATGGTTCGGACTGAAAGTACCCCTGAAAATCTACACCCTCTCTGGACTTGACACCACGCGCTGGACCTGCCGCGTGTTCCGCAAACTGGGCGAAGACCCCGTCATCTTCGACAGTCTGAAAGCCCGGAGCTCGGCAGAACGAATGTACCAGGCCATTGCCAACGCCGGCTACATCAAGGGCAAAGTCACCCCCATCCTCCACATCGACGGAAAGAAACTCTCGCTGGAATACACCGTGAAGGCTGGCCAGCGTTACCACGTCCGGCACATCAGCCGCGACATACCCGACCCCGACATCGACTCCATCCTGCAACAGACCGACCCCGACGAAAGTCTGCTGGGCGAGGGAATGCCCCTCGACATCAACCAGCTCAACCAGGAGCGCAACCGCATCGCCTCCAAGCTGCGCGACATGGGCTACTACAAGTTCACGAAAGAAGACATCCGCTTCACCATCGACACCCTGCGCGACCAGACCGACGTGAACCTCACCATGCACATCAAGCTGCACCTGGAGAACGGACGCTCCACACCCGAATTCCACCGCCAGTACCACATCGGCAACATCACTTACCTGCCCGAAAGTGACGGACGCTACCACTTCCGCCGCTCCTTCTACTCCTCCAACACACTGATTGTGCCGGGCGAACTCTACAAAGACTCCCACCTGAAGCAGACCTACTCCAACTTCCAGCGACTGGGCGGCGTCTCCTTCACCACCATCCAGCTCACCGAGCGACCCGGCACCGACACGCTGGACGTGCACATGACCGTGAACCACAGCAAACCCCACTCCATCGGATACGACATCGAGGCCACCAACTCTGCGGGCGACCTCGGCGCAGCACTCTCTGGCAACATCAGCCAGCGCAACATCTTCCGGGGCAGCGAAACACTCACCTTCAAACTGCGCGGAGCCTACGAAGCCATCACAGGACTGGAGGGCTACGACGGGCACAACTACTTTGAAATCGGCGCCGAACTCAAACTCTCCTTCCCCCAGTTCCTGCTCCCCTTCATCGACAAGCGCTGGGCCGTCAGCCACGGCAGCACCACCGAAATCTCCCTGCAATACAACCTGCAAAACCGTCCCGAATTTCACCGCCGCGTGCTCACCGGCGCATGGCGATACCGCTGGACAGGCAAGGACAAGCGCATCGGCCACCGATTCGACCTCCTGGAAGTCAACTACGTCTATATGCCCTGGATGTCGCAAACCTTCAAGGAACAATACCTCGACGCAATCGGCAAGACTAACGCCATCCTGAAGTACAACTACGAGAACCTGCTCATCACCAAACTCGGCTACACCTACACCTACAACTCGCTCGGCGCAGCCCAGCAAACCTTCGGCAAGACAGCCCACACCTTCAAAATCAACATCGAGACCTCAGGCAACCTGCTGCGCGGCCTCACCAGCCTCGTCCGTGGAAAACGCAACGCCAAGGGGCAATACACCTTCTGCGGCATAGCCTACGCACAGTACGCCAAATTCGACTTCGACTACACCAAGAGCCTCAAGCTCGACCCCAACAACTCACTGGCCTGGCGCGTCAACTTCGGCATAGCCTACCCCTTTGGCAACTCCACCATCCTGCCCTTCGAGAAACGCTACTTCGCCGGCGGAGCCAACAGCGTGCGCGGCTGGTCAGTGCGCTCCCTCGGCCCCGGCAGCTACGACGGAGCCGACCGAGGCATCAACTTCATCAACCAGTCGGGCGACCTCCAGCTCAACCTCAGCCTCGAATTTCGCGCCCACCTCTTCTGGAAACTCTCCGGAGCACTCTTCCTCGACGCCGGCAACATCTGGACCCTGCGCAACTACGCCGACCAGCCCGGCGGCCAGTTCCGCTTCGACACCTTCTTCAAGGAAATAGCCCTCAGCTACGGCCTCGGCTTCCGCATGAACCTCAACTTCTTCATCCTCCGCTTCGATGCCGGCATGAAGGCCATCGACCCCGCCCACACCGGCAGGGCACACTACCCCATCTACCACCCCAACCTGGGGCGCGACTTCGCCTTCCACTTCGCCGTGGGACTGCCCTTCTGACCCAGCGGCACAGCACTCACACCCCTCCCCCACAGTTTTCCTGCAACCACGGCAAAGGCTTCCCACCCCACTGCCACTGAGGTTCCACCCCAGCCACACAGAACCCTCACAGCAGCGGCAATGCACTCCCACTTTCGTAACAATGCATTGCCGCTGCCATAGCAAACCGTTCTCGAAAAAGAAAGGTGCTTATGTTTCGTTTCCTACATCAAACCACAACTATGCAGTTTGTGTAAATTCTATGTCCGTTGATGTTTATGTCTCGTTTCCTACATCAAACCACAACAAGCTGCCTGAGCCGCCGCCACTGCTACTGGATATTTATGTCTCGTTTCCTACATCAAACCACAACGTTAAAACACAACGCGCTCACGTAGGCAATGCGTCGCTGCGGTGTAAGCAACAAAGTGGCGCGCATTGCCTACGCGAGCGCGACGCATTGCCAGCGCAACCCGCTCGGTTTCTTTCTTTTACACTACGGACTACGAATTTGGGGCACAAAAAGCACGAGAAAACAGTTGATTTTATGCCGTTTAGGATTTTTTAATAATAGTTACGGAGGGTAAGGCGGCTACAAAACAGCAGGTGGGATGTCGCCATGTTGAGCAAAAATAGAAAAAGGAATAGCAAAAAGCCATTCCTTAGTAGCGCCTACGGGAATCGAACCCGTGTTCCATGCGTGAGAGGCATGTGTCCTAGCCGCTAGACGAAAGCGCCGTAGAGAGAGAGTGTGTGTTGCGGAAGGAGGGGGATTCGAACCCCCGGTACGGTAACCCGTACGTCAGTTTAGCAAACTGGTGGTTTCAGCCACTCACCCATCCTTCCGGAACTTATTAGCTGAATCTGCTGCCCAGGAAGTTCATGCCCCGAACAAGCCGCTTTCTTGGGATGCCGCAGGGGTGTTCCCGTGAAAAGCGATGCAAAGGTATAGGTATTTTTTGAATCTTGCAAGTGTTTTGAAAAAAAAGTTGTAACTTTGCCGTAAATTTTGAAGGTTTATGAACGATTGTTATCAAAATATAGTTAATAAAGGCTTTGGTTTGGTCAGAATCCGCAGAAATGACGATAGCCGTGGCAGCCTTTGCTTTGCCGAATGGGACGACTTGCCTTTTGAGCCGAAACGGGTGTTCTGGATTTTTGGCGTGAAGGAGGGAATGGACCGGGGGAAGCATGCGCACAGTGCCTGCGAGGAGGTGGTCTTTGCGGTAAATGGCGGATTTGACATGTTTGTTGACAATGGTTCCTGTCAAGAAACGTTCCACATCAGCGACCCGTCGGAGGGCATCTACATCGGAAAGAACGTGTGGTGCGAGCTGAGAAACTTCCAGCCAGGCACGGTGTGTGTAGTGGTTGCATCGGTAAAGTATATGCGCGACGGGTACATCAATGACTACGAAGAATTCAAGAGAAGATGCAACTGATTAGGTACACAAAGGAGCTGGAGGGGGACTGGAACGGGTTTGTGGCTACGGCGAAGAATGGTACATTCATGACCAGCCGCCGCTACATGGACTACCATAGCGACCGCTTTGAGGACTGCTCGGTGATGTTTGTCGAGAAAGAGCGTGTGTTTGCCGTCTTTCCGGCCAATGTGTCAAGGCAGACCATCTATTCGCACCAGGGCTTGACCTACGGCGGCCTGGTGATGGGCAATGAAATCAATGCGGCACGTGTGCTGGAGGCTTTCGGGCTGTTGAGGGAGTTTTACGTCCATGAATACGGTGCCGAGAAGTTGCTGTACAAATCTATCCCCTACATCTATCAGCAGCAAGCAAGCGGCGAGGACGAGTATGGCCTGTACAGGAATGGTGCAAGGCTGGTGGCCTGTGGCATTTCGAGTGCAGTGAACCTGAGGTGCCCCATTGCCTACGAGCGTTCACGCCGCAATGCGCTGAAGAAGGCAGCCAAGAATGGACTCTCCGTAGAGCCTTCAACGGACTATGCCGGCTACTGGACTATCCTGAACGATGTGCTTGGCAAAAGACACGGCCAAGTACCCGTGCACAGCGCGCAGGAACTGGAACTGCTGGCCGGACGTTTCCCTGAAAACATCAAGCTATTTGTTGTGCGCGGCGATGAGGGTTCCATCATTGCCGGCACGTATATATATATATATAATAATGTGGTGCACACGCAATACATGACTGCAACCGATGCTTCACGCCACACGGGGGCACTCGACTTACTGGTGGATTACCTCATTCAGACTTATTCCCCCACCCACCAATACCTGGACTTTGGCATTTCGACAGAAGACCAAGGCCGCTGGCTGAACGAAGGCTTGATTTACCAGAAAGAAGGCTTCGGCGGACGGGGCGTGTGCTACAACCAGTATGAATTATCCCTTATACATCAATAACAGAAAAGAACATGACGCATACAAAGGAAGAAAAAATGGAGGCTTTCGGCAGGTTGCTCGACGTGATGGACGACCTGCGAGAGAAGTGCCCGTGGGACAGGAAACAGACAAACGAGAGTCTGCGTCCCAACACGATAGAGGAAACCTATGAGCTGTGTGATGCCCTCATCAAGGAAGACCAGCCTAATATCTGCAAGGAGCTGGGCGACGTGCTGCTTCACATCGTATTCTACTCAAAGATAGGCGAAGAAAAAGGGGCGTTTGATGTGGCCGATGTCTGCAACAAACTGTGCGACAAGCTCATCTTCCGCCATCCTCACGTCTATGGCGAGGCCAAGGCCAACACCGCAGCCGAGGTGCTACAGACGTGGGAGCAAATCAAGCTGAAGGAGAAGGACGGCAACAAGACCGTGCTGAGCGGTGTGCCCAATGCCCTGCCCTCGCTCATCAAGGCTTGCCGCATTCAGGAGAAGGCCAGCAATGTGGGCTTCGACTGGGATGACCGTGCCGATGTGTGGAAAAAGGTGAAGGAAGAAATCAGTGAGTTTGAGGCCGAAGTGGAGAATCTGGACAAGGATGCTGCCACACGAGAGTTTGGCGACATCATGTTTGCGCTCATCAATGCGGCACGGCTCTACAAAATCAAGCCTGACAATGCACTGGAACTGACAAACCAGAAGTTTATCAAGCGTTTCAACTATGTAGAGTCCTGCCTGAAGGAACAGGGAAAGTCGTTCAAAGACTCCACGCTCGAAGAAATGGACCACTATTGGGAGGAGGCAAAGAAAGTGCAACAACCATAAAATGGAACAGCTACTACATTTCACAGAAGTCATTAGCGGACTCTTATGGGGATGGCCTATGATTGTGTTCCTGCTGGGCACCCATATTTATCTGACCATCAGACTAAAGTTTCCACAACGAAAGATATTCAAGGCTGTCCGGCTTTCCATTAAAAAGGACGAAGAGTCGGATGGCGATGTGAGCCAGTTTGGTGCACTTGCCACCTCGCTGGCCGCAACTATCGGGACGGGCAACATCATTGGTGTGGCCACAGCCGTCAGCCTCGGTGGTCCTGGTGCTGTGTTGTGGTGCTGGCTGACGGGCGTGTTTGGCATTGCCACAAAGTACGGCGAGGGACTGCTTGCCATTAAGTATCGCCAGAAAACCAGCGACGGAAAGATGCTTGGCGGCCCTATGTACGCGCTCGAAAAAGGGGTGGGACAGAAGTGGTTAGCCGTGCTCTTCTGCATCTTTACTGCAATTGCCACGTTTGGCATTGGCAACACGGTGCAAGCCAATGCCATCAGCGAAAACCTTTCGCTGGTTTGCGCAGGGATTGTGAATGCTGAACGCACCAAGATGATAGCCGGATTCATCATGGCCGCACTGGTCGGATTCGTCATCATTGGCGGTGTCAAGAGCATCTCGAAATGGTGTTCGGCCCTGGTGCCGTTCATGGCACTGCTCTATGTAGTGGGCTGCCTCTACATTCTGGCCGTCAATTCGGCCTACATCAGCGAAGCCATCCAGCTCATCTTCAGTTCTGCCTTCCAGACCCAAGCCATTGGCGGCGGCACTGCGGGCACAGTCGTCATGATGGCTGCACGCTACGGCATTGCACGCGGCCTGTTCTCCAACGAGTCGGGCATGGGTTCAGCCCCCATCGTGGCCGCAGCTGCACAGACTCGCAACCCTGTGCGCCAGGCTCTGGTGAGCAGCACAGGTACGTTCTGGGACACGGTTGTCATTTGTGCCATCACAGGGCTGGTCATCACCACCAGCATCATTGCCTACCCAGAAATTAGTCAGGAAGACGGCGGAATGCTTACCAAGGAGGCTTTCGGCATGATTCCTTACGTGGGCACACCGATTCTTACGTTTGGTATCATCACATTCTCCTTCTCCACCATCTTGGGCTGGAGCTACTACGGAGAACGGGCCATGGAGTATCTGGCTGGGAAGAAATCCATCGTATTCTACCGTATCATCTTCATCCTGATGGTCTTTGCCGGTTCCACCATGAGCCTGTCGTTGGTCTGGAACCTGGCCGACATCTTCAATGCACTGATGGCCATTCCCAACCTGATTTCGCTCCTGCTGCTCTCTGGTGTCATTGCACGCGAAACGCAACACTACCTGTGGGATGGTAATCTTGAAGAGAAAATGGATAATCACAACTAAAACGACTCATGGTACAAGACTTATGTATAATCATGCTGACGGCTGGTATCGTCAGCCTCTTGTTCAAATTGTTTAAGCAGCCCGTTGTGCTGGGCTACATCGTAGCAGGCATGATGGTAGGGCCACACGTGTTGGGCGATGCGTGGATTGGTGAATCGGAGAACGTGGCAACATGGGGCGACATTGGCGTACTGTTCCTGCTGTTCTCGCTGGGGCTGGAATTTAGTTTCAAGAAACTGCTCCAGGTGGGCAACACAGCAGTCATCGGTGCCACGACGATTGTTGTGGGCATGATGACCATCGGCTTTCTGGCCGGCAACCTGATGGGCTGGGACTTCATCAATTCGCTGTTCCTTGGCGGAATGCTCTGTATGTCGTCAACCACCATCGTGTTCAAAGCCATCGACGAAGCAGGGCTGAGTGCCCACAAGTTCACGAAAGTCTGCTTTGGAATCCTGATTGTGGAGGACCTCTTTGCTGTCGTGCTCATGGTGCTGCTCTCTTCCATTGCGGTGAAGAACGATTTTGAGGGTTCGGCACTGGTTTTCCAGATTTTTACCTTGCTGGTTTGCCTTGTCTTCTGGTTCATTAGCGGCATTCTGCTCATCCCTACATTCCTGTCGAAATTCAAGAAATACCTCAACGACGAGACCTTGACCATCTTCTCCATTGGCCTTTGCCTCGGCATGGTGATGCTGGCCATGAGTGCCGGATTCAGCAGTGCGCTGGGCGCATTCGTCATGGGTTCCATCCTGGCCGAAACTGTGGAGGCCGAGCGCATCGAACACCTGGTGCAGCCTATGAAGAACATCTTCGGGGCTATCTTCTTTGTGTCGGTCGGCATGATGATTGACCCCGAAATGCTGATGAAATACTGGCCGCAGATTCTCATCATTACCGCCATCGTGATTGTGGGGCAAATCATCTTCGGCACACTGGGCACCCTGCTCAGCGGCCAGTCGCTCCGTGTTTCCCTGCAAACAGGTTTCTCGCTGGTACAGATTGGCGAGTTTGCCTTCATCATTGCCTCGCTGGGCGAATCGCTGGACGTGACCGACAAGAGCCTCTACCCCATCGTGGTGGCAGTGTCGGTCATCACGACTTTCCTCACACCCTACATTATGCGGCTGGCCTATCCCACCCTCAGCTTCTGCGAGCGGCACATGTCGGACGACATGAAGCAACTCTTGGAGGACTACATGAAGAGCCGCAACTCAGCCAGCCAAGACAAGAACTGGAAGAAGGCTCTCCACAACCTGTGGTCTTACCTGCTGCTAAAAGCATACATGGCCCCCGTCATCAATCACATTCTGCGCCTGTTCACAGGTAATCTCTACGCCAGGGAGCAACTGGCCGAATCGCAGCGCAGCCTGATGAAGGGCGTGCAGACATCCTTGCTCAGTCTGGATATACACATTTCCGAATTTGATGTACCTGCAAACTCCAGCTACTGCGGCCACACGCTGAAGAAGCTGAACCTGCGGGGCACCACGGGAGCCAACATTGTGAGCATCCTGCGCAGCGGCATTACCCTCAACATCCCCAATGGCGACAACCGGATTTTCCCCGGTGACAAACTGGTCATTGCTGGTACTGACGAACAGATGGATGCCTTCAAGAAGCAGCTGGAGAGCAGTTTGACCGACGAGAATGCAAGCCACTTCACTGCCCCCAAGATTGATTTGGGCAACCTCACCGTAGAGCCAGGCAGTCCGCTCATCGGCAAAACCATCATGCAGTCAGACATCCGCACCAAGGCACAGTGTGTTGTCATGGGAGTGATACGCCCCGACGAGGTGTCCATTATGAACCCCACCCCCGACCTCACCTTTGCCGAGGGAGACATCATCGTACTGGCGGGAGAGCGAGAGAACATCAAGAACCTGCAATCATTATACTCTCATTTGGGTATTGATGCAATGGCAAAATAGCCGTAACTTTGCGGCCTAAAATCTAAAACATGAAATTATCGGAACTGAAGACAGGTGAGACAGGTGTCATTGTGCATGTGCATGGACATGGCGGCTTTCGCAAACGCATCATCGAAATGGGTTTCATCAAGGGAGAAACCATCAAGGTGCTGCTCAATGCCCCACTGCACGACCCTGTGAAATACAAGGTGATGGACTACGAGGTCAGTCTGCGGCGAGCAGAAGCCGAACTCGTGGAAGTGGTGAACGAGGAGGAGGCAGAACGATATGAAGCGGAACACCCCTTCAGTCCGGGTATTGTGGCCACCGACTGCAAGCATCGGGAGAAGATGGAAGAAGACCTGATGATGCGGGTGGCCAGACTGAAGGAGAAAGAACTGACTGCCTGCTTCGTGGGCAACCCAAACTGCGGAAAGACTTCGCTCTTCAACATTGCCAGCGGTGCACACGAGCGTGTGGGCAACTATTCAGGCGTGACCGTCGATGCCAAGGCTGGCGAGTTTGACTTTGAGGGCTACCATTTCCACCTGGTTGACCTGCCCGGCACCTATTCCCTCACTGCCTACACCCCCGAAGAACTCTACGTCAGGAAGTACATCATAGAGAAAACGCCCGACCTCATCATCAACGTGGTGGACGCAAGCAACCTGGAACGCAACCTCTACCTTACCGCACAGCTCATCGACATGGACGTGCCGATGATTATGGCCTTGAACATGTATGACGAACTGCGCGAAAGCGGCAACCAGCTCGATATGCTACAGCTGGGCACCCTGCTCGGCGTGCCCATTGTGCCCACCGTGGGACGCACGGGAGAGGGCGTAAAGGAACTGTTCCACCAAATCATCGAGATAGAAGAAGGGCGGCAAAAGATTTTCCGCCACATCCACGTGAACCACGGACCGTTGCTGGAGGAGAACATAGAAAAGGTGGAAGCCCTGATACGTCTGAACCCAGAGCCGCACCACAACTATTCGGGCCGTTTCCTGGCCATCAAGATGCTGGAAAACGACAGTCAGGTGGAGGGCATCATTCGCACCCTCGACAATGCGGAAGACATCATCCGCGAGCGCAACAAGTGTCAGCAAGCCATCATGGACGAAATTGAGGAAGACAGCGAATCGGCCATCACCGATGCCAAGTACGGTTTCGTGCAGGGCGCACTGAAGGAATGCTACGAAAAGAAACATCACTACAACCGCGCACTGACCAAACGCATCGATGCCGTAGTAACCAGCCACCTGTGGGGCTACCCTATCTTCCTGCTGCTGATGTACTTGATGTTCTACTGCACATTCAACATTGGCCAATACCCCATGGACTGGATTGACAGCTTCGTAGGCTGGCTGGGCGAGAGCCTCTCGGCACACATGGCCGACGGCCCCCTGAAAGACCTGCTTGTCGATGGCATTATCGGCGGTGTAGGTGGAGTCATCGTCTTCTTGCCCAACATTATGATTCTCTATGCCTTTATCTCCTGGATGGAAGACTCTGGATACATGGCGCGTGCAGCCTTCATCATGGACAAAATCATGCACAAGATGGGGCTGCACGGCAAGTCGTTCATCCCGATGATTATGGGCTTTGGCTGCAACATTCCGGCTATCATGGCCACGCGCACCATCGAAGACCGCAAGTCGCGGCTCATCACCATGCTCATCACGCCACTGATGTCCTGCTCGGCCCGACTGCCTGTCTATATCATCATCATCGGAGCCTTCTTCCCCCGAAACTCGGCACTCGTCCTTTTCTCGCTCTACCTCACGGGCATCATCATGTCTATCTTCATGGCCAAGCTGTTCAGCCGCTTCGTGGTACGGGGCGAGAGCAGCCCCTTCGTCATGGAACTGCCACCCTACCGACTGCCGTCGGCCAAGAGCGTCGTGCGCCACACGTGGGAAAAGGGCAGACAATACCTGAAGAAGATGGGCACCACCATCCTGGCCGCAAGCATCATCGTGTGGGCACTCAGTTACTTTCCCCGCCACGAAGAGCTGCCACAGAGCCAGCAGATGGAACACAGTTACATCGGGCAGATAGGCAAGGCCGTTGAGCCCATCATTCGTCCTTGCGGCATGGAATGGAAGGAGGGCGTGAGCATCATCACAGGCATCGGAGCCAAGGAAATCGTTGCCTCCACGATGGGTGTGCTCTACAGCAACACGGACACACCGTCGGCTGACGAACAGCTTGAAGACGAAGCCGAAGAAAACGCACGCCTTTCGCGCCTGATAGCCAAGAGCGGCCTCACCCAGCTTTCAGCCTTCGCCTTCCTCATCTTTGTCCTGCTCTACATGCCCTGCATTCCCGCCTGCATCACCATCAAGCACGAGTCGGGCCACTGGCGTTGGGCACTCTTCACCATTGGCTATACCACTGCGCTGGCATGGCTCTGCTCCATGCTGGTCTATCAGTTGGGCAGCCTTCTTTGAGTATTGAGAATTGGAGAAGAAAGAAATATGCAAGAAATCATTGTTATCCTCATCGTTACCACTGCCGCATTAGCAGTCGTCCGCCACTACTACCGCCAACTGACAAAAAAGGACAGCGGCTGCAACTGCTGTCCTCATAGTGGCGGTGAATGTCACTGCCACGGATGTAACATACTTGAATGAATTAAGGGTTCAGCCGAAATGTAATCGGCAAACAGCACTTTACATTTACGGGCTTACCTCTTTGTTCGCCCGGAATCCATTTAGGCATGATTCCAACAACACGTAGAGCCTCTTCCTCCAACGAGTTCCAAGCGAGGTCATAGTCCCGCTGGTAAACGCCCGGTGCATCGGCAGCAGCAGTATCCTCCTTGATTTGAGGGGCTGAAAGCACTTTTTTGCTAAGCACCTTTCCCTCCATGATGTCACCATCCTTGTTTACTACAAACTGCACAATAATCCTTCCGGAAAGTTTCATTTGTAATGCGGTTTGTGGATAGCGCAAATTTGAGCTGAGAAAAGCCATGAGCTTTTCCCTCCCGCCTGGATATTCGGGATTCTTCTCAACAAGTTCAAACACTTCGCCTTCAGCACTTACAGTCTGTGGCTGTTGTGCAAAGGCTTGAAGGGGAAATAACATCACAGCAAAGAAAACTGCCAATACACATTTCACATTCCTTTTAAAAACTCTTTCTTCCATAAACGATTTTTTTTGTGGCACAAAGGTAGGCATT
The DNA here is from genome assembly GCA_017453465.1 of Bacteroidaceae bacterium. Lineage (GTDB taxonomy): Bacteria > Bacteroidota > Bacteroidia > Bacteroidales > Bacteroidaceae > Minthosoma. The sequence continues at coordinate 42,854 of JAFTEV010000074.1, forward strand.
TCCACCATTCCATACAAATCAAATTCGTACAAATTTGCCATTTTCCCCAAATTGGGCGGTTATACAGTTGTGCGGTTATGCGGTTGGAGGTTGTTCCACTGCAAAACCACACAACCGCATAACCGTAAAACCACACAACCGCAGAACCGTAAAACTACACAACCGCAGAACCGTAAAACCGCACAACCGCCCAAGCCCAAATACCTATTTTAAGGTCTGTGTGAAAAAAGCAGCAAAAGTTTTTTACCATATTAAATATAATGTTTACCTTTGCGGAGAAAACGACTGAAGCTTTCACAAAATACTAACACAAATCTAAAAGAACATTATGAGCACAAGACAAAAGCGTTACTTCCTCAGCGAGGAAGAAATCCCAACCCAGTGGTACAACATCCAGGCCGACATGGTGAACAAGCCACTGCCGCCTATCAATCCGGCCACAAAGCAGCCGCTGAAGCCTGAAGACCTGTTCCCCATCTTTGCCGAAGAACTGGCTCGCCAGGAGCTGGACCAAGAGCACGCCTGGATTGACATACCTGAGGAAGTGCGCGATATGTACAAATACTACCGCTCCACCCCACTCGTCCGCGCCTACGGACTGGAGAAGGCACTGGGCACACCGGCTCACATCTACTTCAAGAACGAGAGCGTATCGCCCGTGGGCAGTCACAAGCTGAACTCGGCCTTGGCACAGGCTTACTACTGCAAGCAGCAGGGCGTGACCAACGTCACAACCGAGACGGGCGCAGGCCAATGGGGAGCCGCACTGAGCTACGCTGCCCGCGTCTTCGGACTGGAGGCTGCCGTCTATCAGGTAAAAATCAGCTACGAGCAGAAGCCCTATCGCCGCAGCATCATGCAGACCTACGGCGCACAGGTGACGGCTTCGCCCTCGATGTCAACCCGTGCGGGCAAGGACATACTGACAAGGGATCCCAACAACCAAGGTTCGCTGGGCACAGCCATATCCGAAGCCATCGAACTGGCAGTCAATACGCCCAACTGCAAATATACACTGGGCAGCGTGCTGAGCCACGTCACCCTGCACCAGACCATCATCGGCCTGGAAGCCGAAAAGCAGATGGAGAAGGCTGGCGAATATCCCGACATCGTGATTGGATGCTTTGGCGGCGGCAGCAACTTCGGCGGTGTGAGCTTCCCCTTCATGCGCCACAACATCCTGGAAGGCAAAAAGACACGTTTCATTGCAGCCGAACCAGCCAGCTGTCCCAAGCTGACACGCGGCGTGTTCCAGTACGACTTCGGCGACGTGGCTGGCTACACCCCACTGCTGCCTATGTACACCCTGGGCCACAACTTCATGCCGGCCAACATCCACGCTGGCGGTCTGCGCTACCACGGTGCGGGTGTCATCGTCAGCCAACTGCTGAAGGACAAACTTATGGAAGCCGTTGACATCAAGCAGCTTGAAAGCTTCGACGCGGGTGTGCTCTTCGCCAAGGCTGAAGGCATCATCCCCGCCCCGGAGAGCAGCCACGCCATTGCAGCCACCGTGCGCGAGGCCCTGAAGTGCAAAGAGACCGGCGAGGAGAAAGTCATCCTCTTCAACCTCTCAGGCCATGGACTCATCGACATGAGCGCATACGACCAGTATCTGGCTGGGAACCTCACCAACTATGAAGTCACCGACGCTGATGTGCAGAAGAACATTGCACAGCTGGAGAAAGTAATCTAAGACCCGACACATCCTACACACATAGCTGGGGGCACACTTTGAAACACAAGTGCGCCCCCAGTTTCGTTGCGGTGGCAATGCAGTGGCGTTGCGGCGGGAAAGTTCTCTCCGTGCGGCGAGCGTGCAGTGCCGCTGCGGTGGGGAAGTTCTCCCGCTGCGGTGGCAATGCAGTGCAACAGAAGTGGGACAGTTCTCCGACGAAAACGAGAGAACTGTCCCACCACTTTGCCAGTGCAGTACTACTGCACGCTGTCTGTACTATTCACCCAGCTGGACAGCCTTGCTGACCTTGGTGCCGTCCTGTGTGACAGCCAGAATCCACATGGTCTGGTCATCGGTCTGCTGTGCCTGCTTGAAGGCAGTCTCCACATCGGCTACAGTCTTGATGTTCTGGCCGTTAATCTTCACAATAATGAGATCTTTCTCTATGCCTGCGTCGCGGAACTTGCCGTTCTTCACCGACTTCACCATAACGCCGCCCTGTATGCCCAAGTTCTTGCGAAGACCTTCGGGCACTTCCTTGAACTCTGCGCCGAGCACATCCATCGAGAGCGACTTCATAACCTTCGTGGTGCCCTTGGCGTTGCGGAAGGTGATGGTGGTCATCTTCTCATTCTTATTACGAATATATCCGATGGTGGCCTTATCGCCTGGGCGATACTTTGTAGTGGCTTCCTGCAGCTCGCTCATCTTGGTCACCTTCTTGCCGTCAACACTGACGATGATGTCGCCCTCCTTCAGTCCTGCGTCGGCAGCGGCTCCGTCTGCGCTGACTTCGGCTACATAGACACCTTCGTTTGTGCCGAAGTCGGCCTTGAACTTCTCGTCCTTGTGCTTCTGAGCGTCAATGTAGTCGTGCAGGGTCATGCCGCTCACGCCGAGCAGTGCACGCTGCACGGTGCCGTATTCCTTGAGGTCGGCCACAACCTTCTTCATGATGCTCACGGGAATGGCAAATCCGTAGCCCGTGTAGGAGCCTGTCTCGCTGTAGAGCATGGCATTGATGCCAACCAGTTCGCCGCGTGCGTTGATGAGTGCACCGCCCGAATTGCCCCGGTTGATGGCTGCATCGGTCTGGATGAACGATTCTATGCCCTTGTTATTGGCCCCCAGGTTGCGTGCCTTGGCTGAAACAATGCCCGCAGTGACTGTGCTGGTGAGGTTGAATGGATTGCCCACGGCGAGCACCCACTCGCCCACCTTCAGCGCATCGCTGTCGCCAATGACCAGCGTAGGCAGTCCGGTGCCGTCAATCTTGATGAGAGCCAGGTCGGTATCGGGGTCTGTGCCGATGACCTTGGCTGTAAACTCGCGGTTGTCGTTCAGTGTAACGGTGATTTCGTTGGCCTGCTGCACCACGTGGTTATTGGTGACGATGTAGCCGTCACTGCTGATGAGCACGCCGCTACCAGCTCCTTCCTGCTTGGGAGTCTGCACCTGGCGACGCTGTGTACCACCGCGACCACGGCCAAAGAAGTCGCCGAAGAAGTCTTCAAAGGGGTCACGATACTCAATGGTGCGCGTTTCGCCGCCTATTACTACTTTAATATATACGACAGCCTGGCATCCCTTCTCGGCAGCTTCGGTGAGGTCCACGGGCTGGGAAGGCATGACGGGCGAGGTTGACAGGGTCATCAGCTTGGGGTCGGCTGGGGCAGGTTCTCCGTAGAGTGCTTCCTGCACTTCCTGGCTGACCAGCTGGCGGTTTTGATTTCTTTGTACTACAGAAATGGCGAATGCGCCTGTAAGTCCCGAAACAACTGCCACGGTGGCAAGTGTTCCATAGAATCTTTTCATTGACTGTTTCATATTCATAATTGGATTTAAATGATAACTCGTTTTTAGTTCTCTCAAAATGTTAAAATCGCCGATTCAATTAACTTTTCGGCGTTAAAATTACAACCGCCACAGTTTTCGGCAAAACATTTGGAACGGATTTTGTAAAGAAATTGAACTTGTTTAACACAAACAGGCAGGTGCTTAACGGTGGTTAAACTGTGAAGTTGCGAAATTCGCAACTAAATGTTGCCTTTTTCCCATCCCTGCAAATGTTAAAATGCAGGAGAATGCCATTGAAATGTTTGTACGCCTCGAATATTCTAATTATCTTTGCAGGGATTTTAAATGTAGTATCATGGAAACAACCGACAAACCTACATACAGCCCCCCAACGGAGCCAAGCAGCATGGCCAGCGAACCCGCGATGGACACGGGCTGGCCCGACGCGCTGGAATTCTTCGAGCGGCATTATAATCCGAATGAGACGGTGGAGGATGCAATGAGTTGGGAAAATTTCATAAGTGACATGGATGACTTTTTTGAGAAACTGTTCAATGAAAAAGAAAGTCGTTCCATCGCCTGAGTTTATAGCCAGTTTCCAGGAGCTGGGTGCCATTTTAGTGGAAAGGGGGTACTTTTCCTCCTTGAACTATGCAAAGAGTTTCACGAGGGAATTAGCAGACTACATCAAAAAAAATGCAGCGTCCTCACCCAAACATCCTGCCCCACCCATTTTCAATCGTTATGGAAACCAGCTTCAATACTTTCTTTACAACAGGAGTGCACAGACCACATGGTATATTTTCCTGGAAGAAACCGAAGACAAGTTCATCATAAAACACATCACAAACAGCCAGTTCTCAGGACAATACTTTAACCAAGAAAACTAACTAAACATTTAATAATAATCCAACTATGAAGAAACATCTTTTCTTAGCCCTGTTGCTCTCCCTGCTGGCCGCAGTGCCAGTGAGCGCACAAAAGGCCAAGGGAACGTTTGAAGCCGGTAAAGGCACGTTCCTGCTGAACGGCAAGCCCTTCGTCGTGAAGGCTGCCGAAGTACACTACCCACGCATTCCGCGGCCCTACTGGGAGCACCGCATCAAGATGTGCAAGGCACTGGGCATGAACACCATTTGCATCTACGTGTTCTGGAACATCCACGAACAGCAGGAAGGCCAGTTCGACTTCACGGGCAACAATGACGTGGCTCAGTTTTGCCGCCTGGCACAGAAGAACGGCATGTACGTCATCGTGCGCCCAGGCCCATACGTCTGCGCCGAATGGGAAATGGGCGGTCTGCCCTGGTGGTTGCTGAAGAAGAAGGACATTCGTCTGCGCGAGCAAGACCCTTACTTCATGGAGCGCGTGAAAATCTTTGAGGAGAAAGTGGGCGAACAGCTCAGCCCGCTGACCATTCAGAACGGCGGCCCCATCATCATGGTGCAGGTGGAGAACGAATATGGTTCGTATGGCGAAGACAAGCCTTACGTCAGTGCCATACGCGACTGTCTGCGCGGCATCTACGGAGGGGAACTGGCCCTGTTCCAGTGCGACTGGTCGAGCAACTTCACCAAGAACGGACTGGACGACCTTGTGTGGACGATGAACTTCGGCACGGGTGCCAACATCGACCAGCAGTTCCGCCGTCTGGGTGAACTCCGTCCCGATGCACCAAAGATGTGCTCCGAGTTTTGGTCGGGTTGGTTCGACAAGTGGGGCGCACGCCACGAGACCCGCCCTGCTAAAGACATGGTGGAAGGCATGGATGAAATGCTCTCGAAAGGCATCTCGTTCTCGCTCTACATGACCCACGGAGGCACTTCATTTGGCCACTGGGCTGGCGCGAACTCTCCCGGCTTCGCTCCCGATGTGACCTCGTATGACTACGATGCACCCATCAACGAGTACGGACAAACCACGCCGAAGTTCTTTGAACTGCGCAAGATGATGGAGAAGTATCTGGACAAAGGCCAGAAAATGCCCGCCGTGCCCAAGGCTCCCATGCCAATCATCACAGTGCCGAAGTTTCAGCTGACAGAGTTCACACCGCTTATCAAAGGCTTAAGCAATGTCGTCGTTACCCCGGAGCCGAAAACATTTGAAGAAATGGATTTAGGTTGGGGGACGATGGTTTACACGACGTTCTTGCCCGAAATCACATCACAGAGTGTGCTGAGCGGTGAGTTTCACGATTTCGCCCAAGTGTTCATCAATGGCAAATATATCGGCAAGATTGACCGCGTAAAAAACGAGAAGTCGCTAACGCTGCCCCCTGTGAAAAAGAACTCAGAACTCGTTATCGTCGTTGAAGCTATGGGACGTATCAATTTTGGACGTGCCATCAAGGATTTCAAAGGTATTGTAGGCGATGTAACCATTACGGGCGAAATGGACAAATGCGAGGTGATTTGGAAGCCGAAAGCATGGGTGAACGTTCCTATCAATGATGAATATCAGACAGCAGTGGAAGCTTTCAATACCGATGTGCCTGTTACGATTAAAGGCGACCTCGCGAAGCCAGGCTACTACCGTGGCTACTTCAACCTCTCCAAGGTGGGCGACACATTCCTCAACTTCGAGACATGGGGCAAGGGTCAGGTCTATGTCAATGGTCACGCCATGGGCCGCATTTGGTCGATTGGCCCGCAACAAACTCTCTATGTGCCCGGATGCTGGTTGAAGAAAGGCAAGAACGAAGTCATTGTCCTCGATGTAGTCGGTCCGAAAGAAGCCGTCGTTTGGGGACAGGACAAACCAGAACTCAATAAACTCCAGTTGGAAAAGAGCAATAAGCACAACAACATCGGTGACAAGCCCGACCTCAACAGCGACACACCTGCTGCCCAAGGCCAGTTCCAGAGTGGCAACGGCTGGCAGACCGTGAAGTTCAATGCACCGAAGAAGGGCCGTCTGCTCTGCCTTGAAGCACTCAGCACACAGGCTGGCGATGATGTTGTGGCAGTAGCCGAAATCTATGCCTTAGGTGCTGACGGCAAGCGACTCAGTCGCGAACCATGGACCACCAAGTATGCCGACAGCGAGAACGAAAACGGCAACCACACAGGAGACAAGATTTACGACCTGCAAGAGAGCACCTACTGGCAGACCGTCAAGGGTGCGGGCTTCCCCCACTTGCTCGTCATCGACCTTGGCTCGGAGCAGACCGTCAGCGGCATAGAATACTTGCCACGTGCCGAACAGGGCGCACCTGGCAGCGTGAAGAACTACAAGATTTACATTAAATAACCCAAAACAACCTCACTATGAAGACCTTTATGGACGAAAACTTCTTGCTGCAAACCGAGACAGCACAGAAGCTCTACCACGAACATGCGGCTAAAATGCCCATCATCGACTACCACTGCCACCTCATTCCACAGATGGTGGCCGAGAACAAACGCTTTGAGTCCATCGCACAGATTTGGCTCATGGGCGACCACTATAAGTGGCGTGCCATGCGCTCAAACGGCGTGGCTGAACGCTTCTGCACAGGCAAGGACACAACCGACTGGGAGAAGTTTGAGAAATGGGCCGAAACTGTGCCCTACACCTTCCGCAACCCGCTCTACCACTGGACACACCTGGAGCTGAAGACTGCCTTCGGCATCACCGAAACGCTCAATCCGCAGAATGCACGCAAGATCTACGACCAGTGCAACGACCTCATCAAGAACGACCCGAAGTTTACGCCACGCGGCTTGATGGAGCACTACAACGTGAAGATTGTCTGCACCACCGACGACCCCGTTGACACCCTGGAGTGGCACAAGCAAGTAGCTGCCGACCCAACCATGAAGACCCGTATGCTTCCCGCTTGGCGACCCGACAAGGCCATGGCTGTAGAGGTGCCCGAAAACTTCCGTGCCTACGTGGAACTGCTCAGCGAGCGCAGCGGCATCAGCATCAGCTCGTTCAACGACTTCATCGACGCACTGCAAAATCGCCACGACTTCTTTGCCTCAATGGGCTGCAAACTCTCCGACCACGGCATAGAGGAATTTTACGCCGAAGACTACACCGACGCAGAAATCTCTGCTATATTTAATAAAGTATATGGCGGCACAGCCCTCACGCAGGAAGAAATTCTCAAGTTCAAGTCGGCCATGATGTACATCTTTGCCGTGCAGGATGCCATTGCTGGCTGGGCACAGCAATTCCACTACGGAGCCATTCGCGACAACAATACCAAGATGTTCCGTCAGCTCGGCCCCGACACCGGCTTCGACTCCATCGGCGAGTTTAACACAGCCAAGAAGTGCTCCAAGTTCCTCAATCGACTCAACATGGAAGACCACCTGGCCAAGACCATCCTCTATAACCTCAACCCCTGCGCCAACGAAGTGCTGGCCACCATGCTCGGCAACTTCCAGGACGGTTCGTGTCCAGGCAAGATTCAGTGGGGTTCAGGCTGGTGGTTCCTCGACCAGAAGGACGGAATGCAGAAGCAGATGAACGCCCTCAGTGTTCTCGGCCTCCTGAGCCGCTTCGTCGGAATGCTTACCGACAGCCGCTCTTTCCTCTCCTACCCCCGTCACGAATACTTCCGCCGCATCCTCTGCAACCTTGTCGGCACCGACATCGAGAACGGCGAAGTCCCCTACACGGGCTACGAGCAGGAGCGTATGAACCAGATGATTGAAGACATCTGCTACAACAACGCACTGAACTACTTCCAGTTCTAACAAGTGAAAATAAAAAAATGGAAAGTTAAAATGTTTTGTCGGAGTTAAGGAGTTAAAGGAGTTAAGGAGTTATGCCAATACAAAATGTCAGTAACGGCAAAACTTCTGTCCAAAGGACGAGCGAAGCGATAACTCCTTAACTCTTTAACTCCCATTTCAACTTTTACTTCTAAAATTCAATTATTCCCCTCCCCCATGTTTCATCTGAAACTCACCGTCAGCCATTTGCACCAAACCAATGCTCTCGACATATTGGCAGACTTCATTGCCACCCATCGGACAAAATACTCCATCCAAGAGGGCGAACATTCCGCTGCCGCTGCATCTGAGGCCGAAGCCATCATTGCCGTTCCCTTTTCTGCCCGCGAATCCATCCGCATCGACTTCAACATCTATGCAGCCCAGTTTGAAAGCGAACACCCCGAAGAGCCAGATGTGTATTTCAGAATGGAAAGTTTATAAAAAAATCAAAAGAAAAAAAAATGAAAAAGATGAAAAAGATGATGAACTGGCTGTTTGCAGCTACACTCGTAGCTGGCAGCCTGAATGCGCTGACCTCATGCAATAAGGCTAACGCTAACGACAAAGAAGACCTTCCGAAGGTTGAGTCAACTGAACTGATTCGCACCAGCCAGAGCTGGGACGGCGTGGAACTGCCCGACTATCTGCAGGGTCGCCCCGAACTGGTGGCTGTGAAGTATGTGTTCCCGGCTGGCCAGAAACTGGGCTGGCACCATCATCCAGTGATGAACTACGGTGTGCTCATCCAGGGCGAACTGACCATCATTGGAAAGGACGGAAAGGAGAAAGTTGTCCACGAGGGCGAAGCCGTTGTAGAAATGGTCAACACCATTCACCACGGCGAGAACAGAGGCTCGAAGCCTGTCATCCTCTATATGTTCTACCTCTCGCAGAAGGATCTGCCACTGGCTGTGCAGCATCCTGAAATTCCTTTGGAATAGAAGAAGATCTAATCGAATAGAAGGGAAGTTAAAGGGGAGTTAAAAGGTAGTTATCGCTTCGCTTGGAAGTTAAAGGGTCAATACTGAAACTTCTGATTCGTCCCTTTAACTTCCTTTCATTTTCCTCTTAACTTCTCTTTAACTTCCCTTTCTTTTACTGCGGCTTCCCCACCTTTTTATATTCTTCCCAGCGCACACGGATGCTACCCACGTAGTCGTAAGTTTCGCTGCCACGGAAGTAGCCGTGGCGGACTTCGGGCTGGTTGTAGAAACGCGACTCAGCCATGCGGAGAACGTAACCATCGACATTGCCGAGCCAGCGGTCGGGGTCTTTGCCATATTTGCGTGCAAGGGCACGAGCATCATCCACATGGCCAGGACCGGCGTTGTAGGCAGCAAGGATGAAGTTGATGCGTTCCGACGGGTTGTGAATGAAGGCATAATGCTGGTCGAGCTGGTTGATGAGGCGCACGGCTCCACGGATGTTGCTCTCCGGCTGGAACACATCTTGCTGACTCACGCCTACGCTGCGGGCGGTGCTGGGCATGAGTTGCATCAGACCCATTGCGCCCATGAAGGAGACAGCTCCGGGGTCGAAGGCAGACTCCTGATAGGCTTGGGCGGCAAGCAGTCGCCAGTCCCAGTTGCACTGACGGGCATACTGGCGGAACAGGTGGTCGTAGAGAGATATTTCGCCCTTGGCAAGGTTGCGAATGGGCGCAGAAACATGGCGGCGAGGCGTATAAGTCTTGCCGCTTTTCGTGCGAATCTGGATGGTGGAGAGAGCCAGCAACTTCCCTTTATTTGCCTGAATCCAGGCCGAAAGGCTCCCCGCCAGGGCAGGACTTTGCTTGCTCACCGCCCACGAGCGGATGATGGTGTCGCCACGGAAGTATTGGTTCTCGTCCGTCTGCATGGAGTCGGGAATGTTACAAGCCACAATATCGCCGTCGCCCTGGGCCAAGCGCGCCAGCAAGTCTTCCACCGTGCGGCATACCTCCACACGGAGGCTCACCCCAATGCTGCGGGCAAAGGCATCGGCCAGCATATATTGCCGCCCGAAGTGTTCGCCACGAAACTCAAAGTAAGTGTCGGGGCCGTACTGAGTCAAGATGATGAGTTCGCCACCCGCTTGAATCTGCTCCAAGTCAAAAGTCTGCGCTTGCTGCGGTGCAGGAAAGTGGGAGGCAGGCTTGGGTTGTTGGCAAGATGCACAGAGTACACAGAGAAGACAGAGCGCACAGAGTGCTCTCCTCTTTAGAAAAAAGTCATAGCGTGAGCTACATTCTCTGTCTTCTCTGTGTACTCTGTGCATTATCTAATGTATAATGTATCCACCTTTTCCAGCCGTGCGCGCAACTGCGGCATTGCGTCCTTGCGAATGCGCAGGGTCATAGAGCAGTCGGTGTCGTAGCCTTGCGAAAGGATTTGGGGTTCCATGTCCTTCACCACACGCATGACATCGTTCATGAAGGGATACTCAAAGCTGAAGGTAATGTCCTCATCCACCGTCTTCTCAATGACTTCGGCAGCGGCAATGGCTTCAGCGGCAGCAGCGCGGTAGGCCACAATAAGCCCGCTGGTGCCCAGTTTGATGCCACCAAAATAGCGCACCACGATGATGAGAATGTTCGTCAGTTCGTTGCTGTTGATTTGTCCCAAGATGGGCTTACCAGCCGTGCCGCTCGGTTCGCCGTTGTCGTTGGCACGGAAGTCCAGTCTATCCGCTCCCAGCATATAGGCATAGCAGACGTGGCGTGCATCGTAGTATTTCTTCTGATAGTCCGCCACCAGCTGCTTGATCTCTTCCACGGAACTGACGGGCATAGCAAAAGCGAGAAACTTACTGCGTTTCTCGCTGTATGTGCCTTCTGCCAAAGCTTTTATCGTGCGGTAGGAATCCATCACTAGCTAAGTTTGTGAATCACCAGTCCCGACCGCAGCTTTGGTTCAAACCAAGTGGCCTTCGGGGGCATAATCTTGCCGCTGTCGGCGATGTCCATGATTTGCTGCATGGTGACGGGATAGAGGGCGAGGGCCAACTTCATTTCGCCACTATCGACACGGCGTTTCAGTTCGCCCAGACCACGGAGTCCGCCCACGAAGTCAATACGCTTGTCGCGGCGCAAATCCTTGATGCCGAGGATGTCGTCCAGAATCAGCCGACTGCTGATGCTTACGTCCAGCACGCCGATAGGGTCGTTGGCGTCGTAGGTGCCCGTCTTGGCCTTCAGCGAATACCATTCGCCAGCCAGATAGAGCGAAAATTCGTGCAACTCCTGTGGGCGATATTCATGCTGACCCTTCGGCGTGACGGTGAAGTTCTTGCTCAGAGCCTCCAAAAACTCCGTCTCGGTCAGTCCGCCCAGGTCTTTCACCACGCGGTTGTAGTCCAGGATGGTCAGCTGACTGGCGGGGAAGCAGACGGCCATGAAGTAGTTGTACTCCTCGTCGCCCCTGTGATTGGGATTTTGCTTCGCCTTCTCAGCTCCCACCAGAGCCGCTGCCGCCGAGCGGTGATGGCCGTCGGCAATGTAGAGACTGGGCATCTTGGCAAACTCCGCTGTGATGGTCTGGATGTCAGCATCATCAGTGACACACCAGAGCTTGTGGCCAAAGCCGTCGATGGGTGCAGTGAAGTCATACTCAGGCTCCGTCTTGGCATACTTCTCAATCAGTGCGAGCAAGACGGCATTGTCGGGATAGGCAAAGAAGACAGGTTCGATGTTGGCGTCGTTCACACGCACATGCTTCATGCGGTCCTCTTCCTTGTCGGCGCGGGTGAGTTCGTGCTTCTTGATGACCCCTGTCTGGTAGTCGCCACTATAGGCTCCCACCACAATGCCATACTGCGTTTTCTCCTGATTCCCATTGGCGGGCAAACAGGAAGTCTGCGCATAGATGTAGTACTGCTCCTTTTCGTCCTGCACCAGCCATCCCTTCTGCTGAAACTTCAGGAACTGCCGTGCAGCCTCCTCATACACCCGTGGGTCATACTCACTGGTGCCAGGCTCAAAGTTTATCTCAGGCTTGATGATGTGGTAGAGCGATTTCTCGTTGTCGCCAGCCTCTGCCCTGGCCTCTTCCGAGTTCAGCACATCATAGGGGCGACTTTCCACCTGTTCCACCAATGCCTTCGGGGGACGCACCCCCCTGAATGGTTTTACAATTGCCATAAATTCTTGTCTTAAAAACTAATTCTATTCTCTTTATTTACAAATATTGCTTAGTGAAAGGATTGCGGTTTAAGACTCCGTCTGCAATTCCTTTTCTTATGATATTTCCAATAAAATCTTCCTCCGAGGGGTATTCATTGACATTAGCACCACCAAGCATCAGGTCGATTCCCTTTATCGTAGTGCTCTGAATCTTGTTGAAAGACAACGCCCACTTCTTCTGCGGGTTATTCCAACCTAACTTGAACGAACAAAAGTCAACAGGACTATTTGGATTATAATCAGTCAACAGAGAACAATCACAGGCACTCTTTAAATAGAACATGGCTAAATCTTGCAACACAAAAACTATCTTTCGATGCCAAGACTCCACAATTTTTCCTTTCTTATAAGCCTGCTGCATCATCGTCTTTGAAAACTCATTGGTCCAATTAACACCAAAAGTGTGCTTTTTGCCCGAATATCTTCCGTTGTTCAACAGTTCTACGACGTAGGGATATGGTGTTCCAGTCGTTCCGCCTGCTTGAATCTCCACACAGAGAAAGTCTTTTACCAAATCATGCTCATCTACTTCCACTGCGACATAGTCAACATTTCCGCCAACACCAATGTTTACCTCCTGAATCCATTTGACATTTCTCCAAGCAGAAAGGTATTTTTCGCGAATAGTTTCAAACATGAAGTCATCTTTAAACCTTTGAGGGCATATCACCACAGGGCATATTTCTTTTCCCTTGTTGACTGTTGCCCCAAGTGTGCAGATTCCCACCTTTTTCTGTGGTTCACTCTTTCGGGGCTTCACACACGTTCCTTTAATGTATTTACAATATTGCTGCTTTCGTGCAGAAATACAAGAATCAGAATTGTCCTCGTAATCATAGCAGAACACTTCTATGGGATATTTACCTATATTCTTCATGCTAACAACATTGTTTGAATCAACCGTTCTTTTGACGTTCTAATATACTGAGGGCTAAGGTCTATGCCCACACCGCGCCGGCCTAATTTCAGAGCCGCAGAAACCGTTGTCCCTGTCCCGATGAATGGATCCAGCACAATGCCCCCTTCGGGGCAGGTGGCGAGTATTGGCACACGCAACAATGCTTCGGGATAAACCGCGCAGTGACTGTCTGTTCGCCATGTATCTTCGGTCACAACATTCCAGACATCATTAGGCAAATGTCCTTTTGCATGGATTCGCATAATATAAAAGCCCTTGTCTGCCAATTCCTTGGCTCGTCCGCTTATCCGTGCGTTATCACTATGCCAGGCCCGCTGTGCACCCCTGATTGTCATTCGGAAGTCATTGACCTGTCCTTCCCTGATTTCAGACAGGACTTCGTCCAATGCCCTTTCCGCATTGACCTTTTCTTCTTCGGTCAACTCTTTGCTTTCTCTTATCAATTTTCTGTATTTCTTTCCCGAAACACCAGTGGAAGAAACCGTATCCTTCGTAGTCACAACAGGTTGCTTGGTAGGTTTTATCAAGATAGAATCAGCATCGTAAAAGTATTTCTTCGATTTTACAAAATGGAAAAAGTGCTCATACGAGTCCCTTAACCTGTCTTTGCAACTTTGTGTGCCTTTCAGTTGATGCCATATCACATCGTTTCTCAATATCCAGCCATTATCCATCAAAGCGAGCGCAACCCGCCATGGCATACCCAGCAGTCCCTTGTCCACATACTTGTCTCCCAGATTCAGCCAAAAGGAGCCATCCTTTACAAGTACCCGCTTTGCCTCATTAAACACAGCAATGAGTTTTTCCACATACTGTTCAAACGTCTTCTCATTGCCTATTTCATGTTCATCCTCTTCATTGTCATAGACACGCATCCCCCAGTAAGGAGGCGAAGTTATAATACAATTGACCGAGTTACTCTCCATCTCCTTGAGGACAGAAAGGCAATCTCCCTGTATCAAATTATATCGTTGTTTCTCTTCCAACGGATTGTGCATGTCGTATTCTTTAAATGACGGTAATTTACGGTTTAGCTGTTTTCTGCTGCAAAGATAAATAAAAATTCTGAGATATTTATGTCTGGTGAATATAAAAGATTTTTGTGAGGAAATTTTGCGTGAATTTTTCGAAAAGAAAGGGAACTTTTGCTCATAAAATGTAGTAAACTCTCAACTCCGTCCCACAACTGTGCCACCGCAGCAGCAATGCAGTAGGAAACGAGTGGCAATGCAGTGGGAGCCGAGTGGCAAAGGCTTCCCACCGCAACGGGAGTGCAGTGCCACCGCTGCGAGAGTGCATTGCCACCGCAACGGGAGTGCAGTGCCACTGCGGTAGCAATGCAGCGAAACGGAAGGCTTGCCCATGCGGAAGGTGAGCCGAAAGTAGTGCCGCTGCAATCTGGCAGGGGTGTTTTTGGGAAAAGAACAAAATGATGGAAAAATTGAAAAGTTTTCCGTTTCAGAAAATCATCCTTTTGAATTAAAGAGAGATAAAATTTTTAGTTAGAGCAAAAGTTTTCCCAAACGGAAAACTTTTATATTTTTTTTAACGAAAAAGTTTGTACGAAACGAAAATAATACATAGCTTTGCAGCCGCAAACGAAATAGAAGAAAGAGAAGCGTGAACACCTACGTTTACACATTATTTATTTTATAGAACCCCCAAAACTAACCCTTTCCAGACATGATACAGACCGTAAAGAAACGCGATGGACGCATCGTGGGATATAACGAGGAGAAAATCAAGGCAGCCATACGCAAGGCCATGCTCCAGACCGAGAAGGGCGAGGACGAGGGCCTCATCCACCGCATCTCGGACCGCATCGGCGCTCAAGGCAAAGAACAGATGAGCGTGGAGGACATACAGGACATGGTGGAGATGGAACTCATGAAGAGTCCCCGCAAGGAAGTGGCCAAGAAGTACATAGCCTATCGCGACCAGCGCAGCATTGCCCGCCGCGCCAAGACACGTGACATCTTCCTCGACATCATTGAGGCCAAGAACAACGACATCACACGCGAGAACGCCAACATGAACGCCGATTCGCCAGCGGGCATGATGATGAAGTTTGCCAGCGAAACAACCAAACCCTTCGTGGACGACTACCTGCTTTCGCCCGAAAGCCGCGATGCCGTGAAGAACAACTACTTGCACATCCACGACAAAGACTACTACCCCACCAAGTCGCTCACTTGCGTGCAACACCCACTGGACAACATCCTGCGCGACGGCTTCATTGCCGGACACGGAGAGAGCCGCCCCGCCAAGCGCATTGAGACCGCCAGCGTGATTGCCTGCATCAGCCTGGAGACGGCACAGAACGAAATGCACGGCGGACAGGCCATTCCCGCCTTCGACTTCTATATGGCACCCTACGTGAGAGCCTCTTTCCAGGAGGAAGTGAAGTACATTGAGCAGATGACGGGCCAAGACCTGCACGACCTGTACAATGCGCCCATCGACGACTACGTGAAGAAATCGCTCGACGGACTCACTGGCTACGAGCGCGCCAAGCAGCACGCCATCAACCGCACTGTAGGCCGCGTGCACCAGGCCATGGAAGCGTTCATCCACAACATGAACACCATCCACTCCAGAGGCGGCAACCAGGTGGTCTTCTCCAGCATCAACTACGGCACGGACATCAGTGCCGAGGGTCGTTGTGTCATTCGCGAACTGCTGGAATCCACCTACGAGGGCGTGGGCAATGGGGCCACAGCCATCTTCCCCATACAAATCTGGAAGAAGAAGCGCGGTGTGAGCTACCTGCCGAGTGACCGCAACTACGACCTCTACTGCCTGGCCTGCAAGGTGACTGCACGCCGGTTCTTCCCCAACTTCGTCAATCTGGATGCCACATACAACCAGCACGAAAAGTGGCGCATAGACGACCCTGAACGCTACAAGTATGAGCTGGCCACCATGGGCTGTCGCACCCGCGTGTTCGAGAACCGCTATGGCGAAAAGACCTCTATCGGACGCGGCAACATATCCTTCTCCACCATCAACATTGTGAAGCTCGCCCTGGAGTGTATGCCTATCGAGGACAAGGAGGCACGCATCAACGCCTTCTTCGCCAAACTGGACGAACTGCTCAACGTCACAGCCAAGCAGCTGCACGAGCGTTACAAGTTCCAGGCCACGGCTCTGGCCAAGCAGTTCCAGCTTGTGATGTCGAAACTGTGGAACGGGGCCGACGTGCTGGGCGAGAACGATACCATCGCCTCCGTCATCAACCAGGGCACACTGGGCATAGGCTTCATCGGACTGGCCGAATGTCTCATCGCCCTCATCGGCAAGCACCACGGCGAGAGCGCAGAGGCTCAGGAACTGGGTCTGCGCATTGTCACCTACATGCGCGACCAGGTGCTGAAGTTCTGCGAAAAGTATCAGCACAACTACTCAGTGCTGGCCACACCAGCCGAGGGACTGGCCGGAAAGTTCACCAAGCGCGACCGCAAGAAGTTTGGCATAGTGGCTGGCGTGACCGACAAGGACTACTATACCAACTCGAACCATGTGCCCGTGTATTACCACTGCTCTCCGCGCCACAAGGCAGAGATTGAAGCCCCCTACCACGAACTGACTCGCGGCGGCCACATCTTCTATGTGGAGATTGACGGTGATGCCACACACAACCCAGAAGCCATTATGCAGATAGTGGACTTGATGGATGAGTACAACATTGGCTATGGTTCCGTCAACCACAACCGCAACCGCTGTATGCACTGTGGCTATGAGGACGCGAGCG
The DNA here is from genome assembly GCA_017453465.1 of Bacteroidaceae bacterium. Lineage (GTDB taxonomy): Bacteria > Bacteroidota > Bacteroidia > Bacteroidales > Bacteroidaceae > Minthosoma. The sequence goes on from JAFTEV010000074.1 coordinate 59,864, forward strand.
AAGACCTGAAAGTCTGCCCCAAGTGCGGTAGCACCGCCATCGACACCCTGCAGCGCATCACTGGCTATCTGGTGGGCACCACAGACCGCTGGAACTCCGGCAAGCTGGCCGAACTGAAAGACCGCGTTGTGCATAAATAAAAGGAAACACATTCATTCAATATATTCTCACACGTTACTAAATAACAAACTACTCCTTACTTTTTTGCGGATGAATGAGGCTGGAGGGATGCAGTGATTGCATCCCTCCAGTGGTTTTGTAACAAAATTGAATAGAATTGTTACAGATTTATTTGCCTGTCCCCGCAATAGTACTTACCTTTGTAGCAGAAAACCATAAAACACACAGAACATGAGATACACAGAACTGGGCAAGACGGGAATGCAGATTTCCCACTTGAGCTTCGGCGCATCGTCGCTGGGCAGTGTGTTCCGCGAGACCCGCGAGGCAGAGAGCTTCGAGGCCGTGGAAGCTGCCATCGAGGGCGGCATCAACTTCATTGACGTAAGTCCCTACTACGGCCACTACAAGGCCGAGACCGTGCTGGGCAAGGCACTGCGGCGGATTCCACGCGACAAATACTACCTCAGCACCAAAGTGGGACGCTACGGCAAGGACGGCGTGAACACCTGGGACTACTCTGCGCGGCGTGCCACGGAGAGCGTCTATGAAAGCATGGAACGCCTCGGCGTGGATTACATAGACCTCATCAACGTGCACGACATAGAGTTTCAGGCGGCTCTGCCCGGCGGCCTGCAGAAGGTAGTGGACGAAACGCTGCCCGCACTGGTGGAACTCAAGCGCAAAGGCATCGTGGGCCACGTGGGCATTACCGACCTGCAGCTGGAAAACCTCTGCTGGGTGATTGACCACAGTGAGGCCGGCACCGTGGAGAGTGTGCTCAACTTCTGCCACTACTGTCTGAACGACGACAAACTGGCCGATTACCTCGACTACTTCGAGTCGCGTGGCATCGGCATCATCAACGCATCGCCGCTGAGCATGGGTCTGCTCTCCCAGCGCGGCGTTCCCAGCTGGCACCCTGCACCCCGCCCGCTGGTGGAAGCCTGTGCCAAGGCCGCCGCACACTGTGCCGCAAAGCAGTACCCCATAGAGAAACTGGCCGTGCAGTACGCCGTGAGCAATCCGCGCATAGCCAGCACCCTGTTCTCATCGGCCAACCCTGAGAACGTGAAGCGCAACATCGCGTGGGCAAACGAGGCTCCCGACTGGACGCTGGTGGAGGAAGTGAAGGAAATCATAGGCAATCAGCAGCGCGTGTCATGGGCAAACTCATAATCGATGCACATTCCCACCTGTGGCTCAAGCAAGACACCTGGGTGGACGGAAGGCGAATCCTTTCGCTGAAGAACGGGCGCAGCATCTTCCTGGACGAGGAAGTGCAGATGCTGCCCCCATTCATGGTGGACGGCGTGAACTCTGCCGAGGTGTTCCTCTCCAACATGGACTACGCCCAAGTGGGTGCCGCCGTGGTGGTACAAGAGGTTATCGACGGCAACCAGAACGCCTACCTGCAGCAGGTACAGCTGCAACATCCCGACCGCTTCTTCTGCATGGGCATGGCCACCACAGTGGACGAAGCCCAAAAGGTGCTGGACAGCGGGCTGCATGGCATCGCCATCCCCGGCCACAGGCTCCACGGCTCGCTCCACAGGCTCATGCCGCTGTTCAAGTTCATGGAGGAGAACGGCATGGTGCTCTCTATGTGTCTGGGCGACGACGAAAAGCAGATTGGCGAAATGGGCGAAGCCATCGAGGAGTGCCCCGACCTGCGGGTAGCCATCGGGCACTTCGGCATGGTGACCACACCCTCGTTTGAGAGCCAAGTCTTGCTCGCCCGCCGAGGAAAGCACGTGGCGATTGAGTCGGGTGGAATCACCTGGCTGTTCCACAAGGAGTTCTACCCCTATCCCTCGGCCATTCGCAGCATTCGCAGGGTTGCCGACCTGGTGGGATGGGACCGCCTGATGTGGGGCAGCGACTACCCACGCACCATTACAGCCATTACCTACCGGATGTCATACGACTTTGTGGAGAAGTCCACCGAACTGACCGCTGCCGAGAAAGCCTTGTTCCTGGGCGAGAATGCCCTGCGCTTCTACGGCTTCAAGCATCTGCCCGATTTACCTTATATAAAAAACATGTCTGAATAACCCATGGAAAAGAAACCCTTAGTACAGAAGAAATACCTCTTCACCTTTATACTCATCACGTCGCTGTTCGCCCTGTGGGGCTTTGCCAACGACATCACCAATCCCATGGTGGCTGCCTTCCAGACCGTGATGGAACTGTCAGCCGCAAAAGCCTCGATGGTTCAGTTTGCCTTCTACGGCGGCTATGCTACGATGGCCATTCCTGCCGCGCTGTTCATCCGTCGCTACTCCTACAAGAGTGGAATCCTCCTGGGTCTGGCACTCTATGCCACGGGTGCCTTCCTTTTCATTCCAGCCGCAGAATACCAGCTGTTTGCCTTCTTCTGTGTGTCGCTCTACATCCTTACGTTTGGACTGGCTTTCCTCGAAACGACTGCCAACCCCTTCATCCTCTCACTGGGCGACAAGGACACCTCCACACGCCGACTGAATCTGGCTCAGGCATTCAATCCCGTGGGTTCATTGAGCGGCATGGCCGTAGCCTCGTTCATCGTGCTACCCCATCTGCTTTCCGACAAGCGCGATGCAGCCGGACAAATCATCTTCCCATTGCTGTCGGAGGCAGAGAAAGCCGACATCCGTCTGCACGACCTTGCCGTCATACGCGACCCATACGTGGCCATCGGGCTGGTGGTTGTCTGCGTGCTGGCGGTCATTGCCCTGACCCGGATGCCCAAGACGGAGAGCGAGGAACAAAAGGCTGCGGGCCAGACCCACACCGTTGGCGAGACGCTGCACAACCTGTGGCACAACACCATCTACCGTGAGGGCGTGTTCGCACAAGTCTGCTACGTGGCAGCCCAGATTATGGTCTGGACCTTCATCATCCAGTATGCCGACCACCTGGGCATTAATAAGGCTAAGGCGCAGATGTTCAACATCGTGGCGATGTCCCTCAACCTGTGTGGCCGCTTCCTTGGCACGTCCATCATGCGCTTTGTCAACACCCGCAAGATGTTGACAATCTTTGGCATTTGTGCCGCTCTGTGCACCCTCGGCACCGTTTGCATCGAGGGCATGGCTGGACTCTACTGCCTGGTGGCCATCAGTCTGTTCATGTCCATCATGTTCCCCACCATCTACGGCGTAGCCCTGGAGAACGTCGATTCCAAAGACACCCACCTCGGAGCCGCCTTTCTCGTCATGGCCATCGTGGGCGGTGCGCTGATGCCACCGTTGCAGGGACTGATCATCGACCAGCAAACCATCTGGGGCCACCCAGCCGTGAACATTTCGTTCACCTTGCCGCTGCTCTGTTTCCTCGTTGTGACAGCATACGGCTACCGTTCATACAAACGTCAGTTATCATAACAAAATAGTCAACAAAACAATGAAAGCGATACAAATCACGCACACACAGCAGCTGAACATCATTGATGTGGAGAGACCAGCCGCTCTGAAAGAAAACGAAGTTCTCTTGAAACTGCACTACGTAGGCTTCTGTGGTTCAGACCTCAACACATTCATGGGACGCAACACCATGGCTCTGAGCCCCGTCATCCCAGGCCACGAAGTGGGAGCCACCATCGAGGCCGTGGGCAGCGACGTGCCGGAGGGCCTGAAGCCAGGCATGGTCGTCACCTGCAACCCCTACACCAACTGCGGCAAGTGCGCCTCGTGCCGCAACGGGCGTGTCAATGCCTGCCAGCACAACGAGACGCTGGGCGTGCAGCGCAACGGTGCCATGAAGGAGTACATCGTGCTGCCCTGGGAGAAAATCATTCCCGCCGGACTGCTCACCCCTAAGACCTGCGCCCTGATTGAACCCATGAGCGTGGGATTCCATGCCGTGAGCCGCGCAGGAGTCACCGACGTTGACGTGGTGCTGGTCATTGGCTGCGGCATGGTAGGCATGGGAGCCGTGGTGCGAGCCGTCACCCGTGGTGCCACCGTGGTGGCTGCCGACCTCGACGACGAAAAGCTGACCCTGGCTCGCCAAATGGGAGCCTCCTACACCATCAATACCAAGACGGAGGATGTGCACCAGCGACTGCTGGAAATGACCAGCGGCTTTGGTCCCGATGTGGTGATTGAGGCCGTGGGCAGTCCTGCCACTTACCAGATGGCTGTCGATGAAGTGGCCTTCACTGGGCGGGTGGTCTGCATTGGCTATGCCAAGAGTGAAGTTTCGTTCCAGACCAAATACTTCGTACAGAAGGAACTCGACATCCGTGGTTCGCGCAACGCCAACCCGCAAGACTTCCGTGCCGTCATCCATTACTTGGAGCGTGGCACCTGCCCTGTAGATCAGCTCATCACGAAAGTAATCCAACCCGAAGAAGCCCTCGACACCATGCGCTGGTGGAGCGAGAATCCCGGCAAGGTGTTCCGTATATTGGTCGAATTTTAAAGGACAGACATCCATGAAAGTATTTGTCAGCGGCTGCTACGACCTGCTGCACAGCGGACACGTAGAGTTCTTCCGCCAGGCCAGTCAATATGGCGACCTGTATGTAGGCATAGGCAGCGACGCAACCATACTCCAGTATAAAAACCACAAGACGCTCTATCCCGAACAGGAACGCCTCTTCATGGTGAAAAGCATCCGTTACGTGAAGGATGCCTTCATCAATGCGGGCAGCGGCGTGATGGACTTCGTGCCCACGGTGGAAGCCTTGCAGCCCGACCGCTTTGTGGTCAATGCTGACGGCGCGAGCGAAGAGAAACGCCAGTTCTGCGAATCCCACGGCATAGAATACATCGTGCTCAGCCGCACACCAGCCGACGGGCTGGAGGCCAGAAGCAGCACGAGCATCAAAGAGAGCCTGGCGAAAGCCGCCCAACCTAAGGGGGAGTCCATCCCCACCCGTCTCGACCTGGCCGGCACTTGGATTGACCAGCCCTACGTCAGTACTTACGCGCAGGGATGGGCCATTACCATCTCACTGGTGCCCACCTTCGAGGTGCGCGAGCGTTGTGGACTATCTACTTCGACCCGCAACCAGATTAAGCGCATTTGGCCCATACAGCTGCCCGACATGGATCCCGAAATGCTGGCAAAGCTGGTGTTCTGTTTCGAGAACGAACCAGAACGCAGCGACGGCATAATCAGCGGCGCACAGGATGCCATCGGCATTTGCGTGCCGGGCCTTTGCCGACATTATTACAATGCGCACTACTGGCCAGAGAAAATAGAGCAGTGTCACGACGAACACATCCTCAGCTGGCTGGAACAGCACCTGTGCCTCATCCCCATGTTTCCGCGTCGTCCGGGCTGTTCGGTCGTAACGGGCAAGGACATCAACGAGGCAAACGTGAAAGCCCTGGTGCGCGCAGCCGACGACTGTTGGCAAGCCATCCAGCAGACCGACCTCGATGCTTTTGCAGCCGCCTACCGCGCCTCGTTCAATGCACAGGTCCGGCTCTTTCCGGCCATGATTCAGCCCGGCGTACAGGACTACATCGACCAGTATTCTAAGTTGCCCGACGTGCTGGCATGGAAAATGCCCGGTGCGGGTGGAGGCGGCTACCTGGCCATTGTGGTGAGCGACACCGCTCAGTTCTGTGGGGCACACCCCGAAGCCATTCCCCTAACCATCAGAAGAAAATGAACACACAGACCAAACGCTATGTGCAGACCCTCGACCTGAAGGCCGACCCCGACCTGATTCGGGAATACCGCAAGTGGCACTCCAAGGAATACCACTGGAAAGAAATTCGCGACGGCATACGTGCCGTGGGTATCCTCGAAATGGAAATCTACATCCTCGGCACCAGACTGGTGATGATTGTCGATGCACCCTTGGACTTCGACTGGCAAACGGCCATGAACCGACTGGCCACCCTGCCCCGACAGGCCGAGTGGGAAGCCTTTGTCGCCAAATTCCAAGGCTGCGACGCTCAGGCCACAAGCGACGAGAAGTGGCAAATGATGGAACGAATGTTCTACTTGTACTGAAATTCTTCAAATACAAATACCAAACATGAAACGAACCGCAATGTTTCCGATGGTGCTCTGTGCGTGGATGAGCACCGTGGCCCAGACTCAGCAACTCTTCGACAGTGGCTGGCTGTTTACACGCAACGGCAACACCCAAACGGTGGACTTACCCCACGACTGGGACATCTATGACGCTCCGAACCCCGAAACAGGTGCCACCGGCACGGGCGGGGGATGGTTCCAGGGCGGAAAAGGCGAGTACAAAAAGAATTTCAAGACCCCCAACGGCGAGAAAGTGAAGCTGCTCTTCGAGGGAGTCTATCAGCGGGCCGAAGTCTTCATCAATGGCCAGAAGGCAGGTCAGCACGGCTACGGCTACACCCCCTTCACGGTGGACATCACACCCTATCTGAACAAAGGAAAGAAGGCCGTGAACGAAGTGGTGGTGAAGGTGGACAACAGCCAGCAACCTAACTGCCGCTGGTATTCTGGTTCGGGAATCTACCGCCACGTCTGGCTGCAGACAATGCCAGCCCTGCACATTGCCGAGCATGGTGTGTTCGTCACGACCCCCGACGTGTCAGCGAAGCAAGCCACAGTGAAGGTCGATGTGAGCGTAGCCAATGAGTCTGACCGCGACCGACAGGCCGTAGTCGCAGTGGGCAGCGGCCAGATGATGGTCAGTGTGCCAGCAGGACAGACAAAGACCGTCACGACAACCTACACCGTACAAAACCCCGAACTGTGGTCGCCCAATGCCCCCCATCTTTATGAAGCCAACGTGGAACTGAAAGAGTCGGGCAAAACCATTGACAGCCAGACGGCACGCTATGGCATACGCTCGTTCTCATTCGATGCCAACAATGGGTTTAAGCTCAACGGTAAGCCTCTGCTCCTCAATGGTGCCTGTGTCCACCACGACGATGGTGTGATTGGGGCAATGGCCTTCGATGCCGCCGAAATCCGCAAGGTTCGCCAGATGAAAGATGCTGGCTTCAACCTCATCCGCACCAGCCATAACCCCACCACCCGTGCGTTCCTCGACGCTTGCGACTCGATTGGAATGCTCGTCATTGACGAAGCCTTCGACGGCTGGCGCACACAGAAGAATCCTTACGACTACTCTACCCTCATCGACTCCTGCTATCAGGAAGACATCGCCGCCATGGTGCTGCGCGACCGCAACCATCCTAGCATCATCAGTTGGAGCATTGGCAACGAAGTGATTGAACGTAAAGAAATCCGTGTCATCACTACGGCACGCCAGTTGAAAAAGGCCATCCTCCAGTGGGACCAGACACGCCCCGTCACCGAAGCCCTCTGCGCCTGGGACCGCGATTGGGAAATCTACGACCCCCATGCCGAAGTGCTCGATGTGGTAGGCTATAATTACATGATTTTCAAACATGCCACCGACCACCAGCGCGACCCCAAGCGCGTGATGTGGCAAACTGAGAGCTATCCGCGAGACGCTTTCAACAACTGGGCTTGCGTACACGACCACCCCTATATCGTGGGCGACATCGTGTGGACAGGCCTCGACTATCTGGGCGAATCGGGCATTGGCCGCAACTACTACACAGGAGAACGCCCCGGAGAGAGCTATGTGAAAGGCGGACAACCTGACTGGCACGGAGCCTACTGCGGCGATGTGGACGTGACAGGCTGGCGCAAGCCCATTAGCCACTACCGCGACATCCTCTGGAACGATACCCACGCACTCTACATGGCTGTCAAGGAGCCAAATAACTACTGGGGCGAAATACACGAAACGCTGTGGAGCGTATGGCCCACATGGGAGTCGTGGAACTGGGAAGGCTGGGAAGGCAAGCCCATCGAAGTGGAGGTTTACACAAAAGCCCCCGAAGTGACGCTCTACCTGAACGACAAGCAGGTGGGCAAGCAGCAGGTTAGCCGCGCCACCCAATACAAAGCTGTGTTCACACTGCCCTACGAAGCGGGCACACTGCGCGCCGAAGCCAATGGCAAAACTGTCACACTCAGCACTGCTGGCCAGCCCGCCCGTCTGAGACTGACTGCCGACAAGAAGAGCATCAAAGCCGACGGCCAAGACCTTGCCTTCATCACGCTCGAAGTAGTGGACAGCAAGGGGAACGTATGCCCCAATGCCGCCATTCCGTGCGAAGCCACGGTGAAAGGGCAAGGGCAGCTGATGGCATTCGCCACTGCCGACATGAAAGACCGTGAGCCATCCACCTCACCCCGCGTAAAGACCTGGAAAGGACGCGCCCTGCTCGTCGTGCGCAGCAACCAAAGCCGTGGCAAGATGGAAATTAGCGTGAAGAGCAGTCTGCCCACAGCCGCCCTCACCATTCCTACAGTCATTTCCTCGAAATAAAATCTTCAATCTTCACAGTGATGAAAAAACATTTGATATTGGCAGTCCTGTTGGCTGCAACTAACACCTTATCGGCACAGACCTATCAGATTCCAGTGTCAGAAACCGACGAACCCATGCAGACGGGACCTTTCACTCCTGACTGGGAGTCACTGCGTACCTACGAGGTGCCAGAGTGGTTCCGCGACGCAAAGTTTGGCATCTGGGCACACTGGGGTCCGCAGTGTGTGGAAGGCAGCGGCGACTGGATGGCTCGCGAAATGTACATGGAGGGCAACGGCAAGTACACCTATCACCGCGACCACTACGGCCATCCCTCCGAGGTGGGATTCAAGGACATCCTGCCGCTCTTCAAGGCCGAAAACTGGACTCCCGACGAATTGGTAAAATTCTACAAGGAAGAGTGCGGCGCACAGTACTTCTTTGCCCTGGGCAACCACCACGACAATTTCGACCTTTGGGACAGTAAGTACCAGGAATGGAACTCCATGCGCATTGGTCCCCACAAAGACATCCTGGCTGGCTGGGCTCATGCAGCCAAGGCTGCGGGACTGCCTTTCGGCATATCCTTCCATGCCGACCACTCCTGGATATGGTACGAACCCAGCCGCCGTTTCGACCTGAAGGGCGAAAAGCGCGGTGTGAAGTACGACGGATGGCTCACCAAGGCCGACGGCTACAAGCCCAATGCCGATGGTACAGAGAAGTGGTGGAAGGGGCTCGACCCACAGAAACTCTACCAACAAGACCACGACTTCAGCAAGGGAGCCTGGGATGACCGCAGCATCCACAATCAATGGGGATGGGGCGGCGGAGCCTGTCCGCCCTCGCAGGAGTTTGTCACCAACTTCTACAACCGCACGCTGGATGCCATCAACCGCTACAACCCCGACCTGCTCTACTTCGACGTGACCGTCCTGCCCTTCTACCCCATTAGCGACGCAGGCATGAAAATCACTGCTCACATGTATAATCACAGTGCCGCCCTGCACAAGGGCAAAAATCAGGCTGTAGTCTTCGGCAAGATTCTGGAGGAAGACATGAAGGACGCACTGGTGTGGGACGTGGAGCGCGGTGCACCCAACCAGATTATGCCCCGTCCCTGGCAGTGCTGCAACTGCATTGGCAACTGGCACTACAACACAGGCGTGTATGAGCGCAATGGATACAAAAGTGCCGCTACTGTGGCCAAACTGCTGGTCGATGTCGTCTCGAAGAACGGCAACATGCTGCTCAGCGTGCCCCTCCGCGCCGACGGCACACCCGATGAAAAGGAGCTGGCTATCATGAAAGAATTTGGCGCATGGATGAAAGTCAACAGCGAAAGCATCGTGAAGACCCGTCCCTGGCACATCTTCGGCGAAGGCCCCATTGCCAACGCCGACATCAAAATTAACGCCCAGGGCTTCAACGACGGCCAATATATCAAGGCTGGCTCCGACGAAATCCGTTTCACCCAAACGCCAAAGTACCTCTACGTCACGCCACTGGCCTGGCCCGACAGTCACACCGTCACCGTCCGCTCCCTGGCCGAAGGTTCACAGTATTTCCCCGGCAAAATCAAAACAGTGGAACTCCTTGGGTACGGCAAAGTCAACTTCACCCGCACCGCCGAAGCCCTCACCATCACCCTGCCTCAGCAACAGCAGAACAACATCATGCCTGTGTTGAGAATCAGGAAATACAATTAACAAGTATGCCTATGTTGGGTGAACAAAAAACACTGCACAGCAAAATGTCGTGCAGTGTTTTTTGTTTGTGTGTGGGAACGTGTGTGTTGTTACTTCAAGTCGAAGACAGGAATGTTATCCTTGTCGTTGTAGTAGAGGTTTTCGCCAGCCATGCCCCAGATGAAGGTGTAGTAATAGGTGCCAGCTGCTGCATGAATGCTCCATTCGGGCGACATGATTGCCTGTTCGTTGTGCAGCCATACAACGCGACTCTCCTGCGGTTCGCCCATGATGTGGGCAATGGTCTGATCCTGTGGCAGGTTGAAGTAATAGTAAGCTTCGATGCGGCGACCATGAGTGTGAGGTGGCATGGTGTTCCAGACAGCACCAGGATTGAGCTGTGTCAGACCGAGCTGCAACTGGCATGGGCCTTCTTCCAGCACGTCGTTCACAATGAGCTTATAGACGGTGCGGTTGTTGGCCTCCTCTGTGGTACCCACGGGTCCCCAGACGGCAGCCTTGAGCGAACCTTTTCTACCATCGAGCGTAATCCACTGCGTCTTGTAGTGCTGATGGGCGGTAGCGGAGTTTAGGTAGAACTTGGCTGGCTTTGCTGCGTCCTTCGAGCGGAATTCCACGTTCTTGTTCACATCCTTTCCTTTAGCTATGTGGCCACGACCGATGTAGAGAGCCTCTTTGGGAGAGAGCGCATATTCCTTACCATCGACAATGACCACACCGTCGCCTTCGCCACAGTTCACGACACCCAGTTCGCGATTGTAGAGGAAGTATTTCTCTGTAATGGTCTTATCTACATCAAGTCCCAGTTCCAAGAAGTTTTCCAGCTTCAGTGTCTTTGTCACAGGCATAGCACCGCCGTAGATGAAACGGTCGTAGTGTGAGTAGGTCAGATTGATTTTGTCGGCCTCCATCACCTTCTCCATGACGAAACGCTCGCGCAGGGTTTGGGTGTCGTAGTGCTTTACGTCTGCTGGATGGCAGGCTGTCTGGAATTTTACGCTCTGCTGTGCAGAGGAAGCCAATGCAACAGTAAGCAAGGCCGTAGAAATAAATGTTTTTTTCTTCATGTTGATGTACTTAATTGGACAATTTTATAATTTTACAATTTTACAAATTACGAATTACTAAACCAACCGGAGGGTCTTTCGGATTTCGGATTTCGTAATTTAGAATTATTTGTTGATTCTGATTCTGTTCCATACGAGCAAAGCCACAGCAAGAGCCGTGAGAATAACTGCACCCATCCAAGTGAAGAGGTACTTCATGCAAGCATAGATGAGGAAGGCAATGGGCGAGGATGCAAAGTCGAGACTACCAGCCATGAAACCTTCTGGCACACGCACGGCGGCATCGTCGGGATGGGCTGCGCTGACCATGGCTGCGGCACTGGTGAAGTTCTCGGCCATCAGTGTGACGAAGTAGAGTCCAATGGCCATGACCACCAAGCCCACGATAAAGGACTTGACAACATTGCCCTTGGTGTATGGCAATACCATCACAAAGACGTAGAACATACCTGCAAGGCTGGCCAATGGCAAGAACTGGTTGCCGGGCAATGCAACGGCGAGTACCAGTGTGACGGGGATGAGCAACAGGGAGACAATCAGCGTCGTGGGGTGACCAATGACCAGAGCGGGCGACATACCGATGTAAAATTCCTTGTTCTCGCCAAACTTCTTGGCAATGAGTTCGCGAGTGGCTTCGCTGATGGGCTTCAGACCTTCGATGAAGAGCGAGGTGATGCGGGGAATGAGTTCCATGACAGCCCCCATCTTGATGCCCAGACCGAGAATGGCAGGAATGCTGTCGGACAGTTCCTGCCAGTCCCTGCAGGCCAGACAGCCAATGGCTATGCCGATGATGACTCCCAGGAAGAGTGGCTCACCAAAGAGGCCAAACTTCTTCTTCATGCCCTCAGCGTCAATGTTCAGTTTGTCGAAACCGGGAATGAGGTCGAGTGCCTTGCCGATGACGATGGCAAACGGCGTGAATCCCTGACAGAACGGTTGAGGAATGCTGATGCCCTCCATGCCGTCATAGAATGTCTGGAACTTCTTGGCTGTGAGATCGGCCAGAACCAGCGTGATGATGTAGCAGATGATGGCGGCAAAGAAACCCCACGCAATGCTGTCGGTAAGGAAATAGACCACGGCACCGATGAAGGCAAAGTGCCAGTAGTTCCACAGGTCAATGTTGACGGTGCGTGTGCAACCCAGCACAAGCAGCACCAGATTGACGGCCAAACAGACGGGAATGATGAATGCGCCGACTGATGTGTTGTAGGCCACACTTGCGGCTGCGGGCCAACCCATGTCGAAGACGTTCAGCTCAAGGCCGTAAATCTCTACTACCTTGTTGAGCACGGGACCCAGACTGCTGGTGAGCAAACCCGTAATGACTCCCAGGCCGACAAAGCCGACACCCACGTAGAGGCCGCTCTTGAGTGCCTTCGAGAACTTAATGCCGATGCACACGCCCAGAATGGTGAAGATAATGGGCATCATGACTGCCGCACCCAAGGCAATGATGTACGAGAAAAATTGTTCTACAAATTCCATGTGTGATTAAGAATTGATGAGTTAGTGATTATTGTTTTTTAGTTAATTGCAAGTCCAGTGTGCCAACGAATCGGGCGTTCTTGCCCATCTGATTGCAGAGGACGGGCTGGCCATCAAGGTTATTGACATAACGAGGTTCGGTGAAGTAAGTATGCGTGTGGCCACCCAGCACAAGGTCGATGTTGCGCGTGTTGGCAATCAGTATCTGGTCGTTGATGACCTCTGCATTCCAGCCCAGATGCGACAAGCAAATGACGAGGTCGCAATGTTGCTGTTGTTTCAGCTGGGCGGCAATGCGGTTGGCCTCTACGACAGGGTCAAGATACTTGGTTGCACCAAAGTTCTCGGTTGCCACCAAACCAGCCAAAGGTGGGCATACGCCCAGCACACCAATCTTCAGTCCGCCCTGCTCTATAATATAATAAGGTGTAACGGTTCCATCCACAGGTGTACCCCTAAAGTCGTAGTTGCAGCAAACAATGGGGAACTTGGCCATGCGGAAAATGCGAGCCATGTTCTCCAGCCCAAAGTCAAACTCGTGGTTGCCAATCGTGGCAGCATTGTAGCCCATGAGGTTCATCAGCCCCACCTCCACATCGCCGTGGAAAAGGTTGTAGTAAGGCGAACCCTGACTGAAGTCGCCCGAATCGAACAGCAGCATCCCCTCTGGATGCGCAGCCCTCAGGTCTTCTATCAGGGCATAACGACGAATGTAGCCCGCCTTGTTAGCGTGAGCCGTATCGCTGAAGTTCGGATTGATGGGATAAATGCAACTGTGAGTGTCATTGGTATGCGTGATGAAGAGGTGCTTTACCTCCTTCTTGGGCTCTTCGGCAGAAGGCTGAATCACGGTGCGCCCCTCGATGCTGGCCGTCAGTTGCTTGCCCTGCTTGGTTTGTTGGCGAATGAAATCCATGTAGATGTCGCGCACCAGCATGTCCGATTTCTGGTAAGCCACGGGGTTCAAGAACGCCTTCATGTTGTCGTTGCCTTCCGCCAGGTAGTCCAGTGTGGCAATGCGGTAAGTCCTCTTCGGGTCAATGTCCCTGCCGTTCAGCTTGGCCGTCTGCAATTTTCCGTCACCGCCATATACTAATTGTACGCCATGGCTCACGCCCTCACCGCCCAGGATGATAAACTGCTGAAAGAGTTCCAGCACCTTTTCGCCCGTCAGCGTCAGAACGACCAGCCTGTTCTCAAAAGGTGAGATTTCCATCACGTCACCAATGCAGACATCCCCTTGCGGCATGGAGTTGCGCAGTCCGCCCACATTGATGACGGCAAAGTCAGCCTGCTTCTGTTTCTTTCCGTCCACACGCTTCGAGGCATTGAGCAGGACATCTGCCGCCCAGTTACTCAGCAAACTTTCGGGGCGGTTTGCATTCATAAAGATACTGCTGCGCCCCAGCACTGGGCCAATCACACTGTCAACTTTCACTTTATAGGGAGCCACAAAGTCAATGGCAGCCTTGGTGCCCGGATTTGCATCCAGCGATTTTGTAACTTCTATGCGTTTGCCCTCTATTTTCGTCAACTGAAAAGACTGAGCAAACACCGCATTGCATGGCAACAGCAATGCACAAAAAATTAAAGATTTCTTCATTAGGTATCGTTTTTCAGCCCAAAATTACTCCAAAATCCACAAAGAACAAAGACAAAACCAAAGTTTTTTGCTTTTTTTTTCGCTATTCAGAGAAAAAGGCGTACATTTGCGTGCTTAAATGCGATTCAAAATAAAAAAAACAATAAATTACAATGGCAAAAAAACAAGTAAAGAAAGAAGAAGAAGCTATTGCACTTGATGTGCAGCTTACGAAGACAGAGGCGTTCATCGAGAAGAACCTCAAAAAGATTCTCTGCGTCATTGGCGCAGTCATTGTGGTGGTGGTTGCCGGGTTCCTCTGGAACAACTACAAGAATGGCAAAGAAGCCGACGCACAGCAGGCCATCGCCAAGAGCCAGCAAGCATTTGCACAGCAGCAGTACGAACAGGCACTCAACGGCGACGGCACACAGAGTGCAGGCTTCCTGCGCATCATCGACGAATACAGCGGCACAAAGACTGCCAACGTTGCAAAACTCTATGCTGCTCTCTGCTATGCAAAGACAGAGAAATACGACGAAGCCATCAAGATGTTTGAAGGCTTTAGCCAAGAGGACGACCAAATGATTTCCCCCGCCTCGCTTGCAGCACTGGGCAACTGCTACATTCAGAAAGGCCAGAACGACAAGGGCGTAGATATGCTCCTAAAGGCTGCCAAAGCCGCCAACAACGATGCCATCACCCCGCTCTGCTTGCTCCAGGTAGCAGAAGTGTACGAAGCTGATGGAAAGAGCGATAAGGCTGTAGAGCTTTACAAAGAAATCAAAGAGAAGCACTTCCGCAGTCCGCTGTCAGCCGATATGGACAAGTACATCGAGCGCGCAACAAAATAACAAAGACGAATGAGGAATCAGGAATGAGGAATTAGGAAATGACACTATTCATTCCTAATTCCTCTTTCTTTTTTTCGCCCCATTCCCCCACTCCTAATCCCACATTATTTATATGGCTACAAAGAACCACAACCTCTCCGACTACGACATTAACTCCGTGCCTTCAGGCGAAGGAATGAAAGTTGGCATTGTAGTCAGCGAGTGGAACAACAATATCACGGGCGCACTGCTGAAGGGCGCAATCGACACACTGGTGAAAAACGGCGTAAGCCAAAGCGACATCAAAGTGCTCACCGTGCCGGGCAGCTTCGAGCTGATTCACGCTGCCACGCGAATGACACAGCAGCCCGTCGATGCCGTCATCGCCATCGGCTGCGTCATCCGTGGTGACACACCCCACTTCGACTACATCTGCGAAGGCACAACCTACGGTCTGGCACGCCTCAACGCCACACAACCCATCCCCGTCATCTATGGCCTCATCACCACCAACGACATGCAACAGGCACTCGACCGTTGTGGCGGAAAACTTGGCAACAAGGGCGACGAATGCGCCATCACTGCCATCAAGATGATTGACTTCGACCGAAAAACGACACGTTCCTTCTAAATTTTCTGCTATCAGATACTTTCAACGAACACTCCGCTGGCTCATCTTAGGCTTCATAGCCATTTATGCCACACTGATTCTGCTATTCAGTTTGCCTTTTGTCCAAAAACAAACGGCAAAGTGGATAGCAGATGCTTTGTCGGAAAAGCTGGAAACCAAAGTGGAGATAGGCAACATCACACCAGGATTCCTCAACCGAATCATCCTCAACGACCTCACCCTCAACGACCGGCAAGGCGTGCAGATGCTGAAAGTATCGCGTATCTCAGCCTCCATCAACTATCTGGAACTGATGCGAGGCAACATTGTCCTGCCCACAGCCCAGCTTTTTTCGCCCACAGCCATCCTCTACCGTGACAGCATCGGAGCCGAACCCAACTACCAATTCCTTGTGGATGCCTTCCTGTCGGACGACAACAAAGAACCCACCCAGCTGAACCTACGCATCAATTCCTTCATCCTGCGCCACGCCAACATCAGCTACGATGTGAAGAACCAGCCACACACCGACTCCATTGCTACAGCCCCTGACGGAGTGCCCATCTACAGCTTCGACCATCACCACATTAGTCTGAAGGACGCAGGCATGAACGTCTCCATCAAAGCTTTATCAAACGACTCTCTCAACCTGTCCATCAAGCGACTATCCACCAGCGAACTAAACAGCAAACTCTCGGTGGAAGAATTGAGCTTAGCACTGGAAGCTAACAAAAGGAACGCCTGGCTGACAGACTTTCGCCTGAAGATGCCGCACAGCATTCTGGCCATCGAATCGCTTCGCATCTACTACCCGGAATACGAAGAAAACGGCACCTTCAGCATCGACACCACAAGCGTGACCGCCATGCTCACCCCTGCCGACTTCAAGAGTCTGCTGCCCACACTGAAGACCGCCTACTCCCCACTCCATCTGCAAGCCAAGCTGTCGGGCAACAGCAGCCAGCTGACAGCCCACCAACTCCACATCGCAAACACCACCGGCGACATACGGCTCAACGCCACAGCCACAGCCACAATGCGAGACGGAGGAGTCAAGACCGCATCGGCCTACATCAGCGACCTGCACGCCACCACCGACGGACTGCACCAGCTCTTCGCCGACCTGCAACTGGACGAAGAAAAACTGCGCCCTCTCTTCACCCTGGAAACCATCGACTACACGGGCAGCATAGACTACACACCGACCGAGACACGCTCCGAGGGGAAACTGCTGACCCAGGCCGGCAACCTCGACTACCAAGCCAGCATCGACACAACAAAAACCATCACGGCCCACATCCTGGGCAAAGAGCTACAGCTTGGCACAATCTTCGAGAACGAGAACTACGGCACGGCCAACATCGACCTCGATGCTCGCGGCACCACCCACAAACTGCTCGCAGCTACGGGCAAAGTCGATGTGCTCAGCGATGCCATCGACGTGCAGACAGAAGTGGACTACCACCACAGCAACGGCCTGCACGACCTCCGCCTGAACCTCGATGCCAACAACTTCAACCCCCACGCACTTGCACTCACCAAGGGATTCCAGGGCGAGCAATACCAGTTCAGTCTGGAAACCCACCTCACGGGCAATAGCATCGACGACGTTACCGGACACGCCCGACTCTACGATGTGCAAATGCAAGCAGACACCACCACGCTCGACCTCAACGCCATCAATCTGAACATTGAAAAAACGGCCACCGACGAAACACACTACTCCATTGAGAGCGACTTCCTCGTACTCGACATCTTGGGCCGTGTCATGCCCTCACAGCTCCCCGGCTGCATCACCTCCATGCTCCACACCCACCTGCCCTCCCTTGTGCAGCAAACCCAGGCACCGCGCCTTCTGCCCAGCGACATCAACTTCAGCTACACCGTCTGGATGACTGACAACCAGTTTGTCCACCACTTCCTCGGCGGTGACTACCACCTCGATGCACCCGTCAACATCACAGGCTCCATGAACTCAGGGCAGCAAGAGCTGACACTCCGGCTGGAGACCAAGCAGCTGGAGTATGCAGGCAGCAAGTACCACAACATCACGCTCAACTGCAACAACTCCGCCCAGCAGCTCATCACCAAACTCTCCGCCATCAACGTCAGTGAAGAATCGGCCACCAAGATAGACCTTGCTGCCCAGACCGCAAACGACAGCATCGGCAGCAACATCAAACTGCAAATCAGGGGAAACACCGACATGGACATCGACCTGAACAGCACACTCGCCTTCACCGACAGTCTGGAACACCTGAAGACCAGCATCGACCTGGGCCGGTCGTCCCTCTCCATCAACGACAGCACTTGGCACATCTCGCCCGCACACCTCACGCTCTGCAACAAGACCATTACCTGTAGCAACCTCAGAATCTCGAACAACGCCAGCTACATCAACATCGACGGCACGGCCTCACCCCTGCCCGGCGACAGCATCGTTGCAGAACTCAACAACATGCAGATAGCCTACATCCTCGACGCAGTGAACTTCAACTCGGTTGACTTCGGTGGCCTGGCCTCTGGCCGCATCATTGCCGACGACCTCCTGTCCGACCGCCCCACACTCTCCACCCTGCTCCACGTCCAGGACTTCACCTTCGAGGGCGGACTCATGGGCCAGGCCGACATCCGTGGCCATTGGGACAGCGAGCGCAAAGCCATCATGCTCGGTGCCGACATACAGAATCCCGGCCACACCCAGGTGCAGGGCTACATCGCCCCCACTGAAGACGACATCCACCTCGACATCACTGCCCACGAAACGCCAGCCGAGTTCCTCAACGGATTCCTCGACAACGTGTTCAACCCCATCACGGGCAACCTCACCGGGCAGGTGAGCGTTGTCGGCCCCCTGAGCGAAACCGACCTTGTGGGAGAGGTCGATGCCACACTCAGCCTGAGCCTGCTCGCCACCGACGTGCCCTATCAGCTCACCCGCCAGCACGTCAGCCTGGAGCCTGGACGGATGGACTTCCGGGACATCACCCTCGCAGACCGCTACGGCAACCAGGGCACCGTCAGCGGACTGGTCACCCACCAGCACCTCAGCAACTTCCAGTTCAACTTCGACGTGAACTTCAACCAGTTGCTGGCCTACGAGGAACACGAGTTCAACGCCGACAAATTCTGCGCCACCATCTATGCCAACGGCAGCCTCAACATACACGGAGCAGACGGCCACCCCATGTACATCACGGCCAACCTCACACCCACACGCGGCTCCGTCTTTGCCTATGACGCTGCATCGCCCGACGCACTCGTCTCCACCAGCTTCATAGAGTTCCGCGACCTCACACCCCGCGACACCGTGCGCCAGGAACAGCCCGACTACCTCCGCTTCAACTACTTCGAGACCGAAAACAACACCTTCGGCCACTTCCTGCTAGACCACCCGCTCAAGAAGAAACAAGACAGTCCGCAGGGCGAAGCCTACAAGGGCGACCTCTACATGGACTTCAACGTCAACCTCAACGAAGACTGCGAAATCAAGCTCCGCATGGACAACACCACCGACGGCTACATCACCACCCACGGCAATGGGGGCCTCACCGCCAAATACTACAACAAGGGCACACTGCAACTCTTCGGCACCTACAACATCACACGTGGCAGCTACCGCCTCTACCTGCAAGACCTCATCTACCGAGACCTCACCATGCAGCCCGGCAGCACAGTGGAGTTCAACGGACAGCCCTTCGAGGCCGACATCCACCTCGTCTGCCACCACCTCGTCAATTCGGTCCCACTCACCGACCTCACGGCCACCAACGTACCCGCACAGAACAACAAGGTGCGCGTCAACTGCATCCTCGACATCACCGGAAACCTCGGCAACATGGACTTCAAGTTCGACTTCGACATCCTCAACACCAACGACGAAGTGAGGGGACTCGTGCGCTCCATGATCAACTCCGAAGAGGAAATGAACACACAGATGATTTACCTCCTCGCCCTGGGCCGATTCTACCCCACCAACATGGCACGCGCCAACAGCGAAGAAGCCTCTACATCTGCCGTCAACTCACTCGTCTCCAGCACCATCTCTGGCCAAATCAACAACATGATAGCAGGACTCATCGGACGCGACAGCAACTGGAACTTCGGCACAGGCATATCCACCGGCGAGCGAGGCTGGAACGACCTCGACGTGGAAGGCACCCTTTCGGGCCGACTCTTCAACGACCGACTGCTCATCAACGGCAACTTCGGCTACCGCGACAATGCCCTCACCAACCAGGGCAACTTCATCGGCGACTTCGAGGTGAAGTGGCGACTCAAGCGCGAAGGCGGAAACATGTACCTGAAAGCCTACAACCAGACCAACGACCGCTACTTCACCAAGGCCACACTCAACACCCAGGGCATCGGCCTCAGCTACATGCACGACTTCGAGTCCTGGCGGCACATCTTCCGAAAAAGTTCCCGCACAGCTGTCAACACACCCGCCCACCCCACAGACTCCACTGCCATCTTCACCGACAGCGTGAAATAACTCCCCCACACACCACACCCTTCCCGCCCGCATAGGCATATTTTCTAAGAATCATTGTGCGATTCTTAAGAATCAAACAATGATTTATAGTTTTATTGCCTATGTCGCCGAGAAGAAACCGCAGCGCGGGAAAGAAAAAAACACGGTGTGGAAAAGAAAAAAGTTCAGCCTGGGCAGATGCAGAAAGCAGTGACCAACAAGAACAAAAGTGCTCCAATAAATATAATAATGTGAATTGATTGCCGCAGAGAACCCCTCTTTTCTTGCCAGAAAAATAAAATGGTATGTCAGAAACGTCATTTTGGTCGGAAAAAATTTTGCCATTTCTCAAGAAAGTATTACATTTGCCGCGTTTATATGCCTTTTTTAGCAGAAAAACATAGTTATTTAACTTATCTGATACCACTCCCCAAACCTGAAACTACTTTTTTAACCAATATTTATTAACCATTTAAATCTGTTTAGCATTATGAAAAGAATCTACTTTTCTCTACTCGTGCTTGCCATGATGATGGTCAGCACAGTCGCTAAAGCTCAGTTCGAGGGCACCATCGAGATGTACCCCGCAACGAACTACAACACAAAGTCGGTGGATTTCCCATTGGCAGATGTTGCACGAGTGCTGGAGACAGAACCTGCAACACTGAAAAAGGCCATCGACAACTGGGTGAACGAGGCAAAAGCCGTGGGTCTGGACGACATCACCAACCTCATTGACGAGTACCTGACTGAGGGCAGCAATGTGACGCTTGCCGACATCACCAACCTCATCGACATGTATCTGTCAGACGAAGTACCTGAGAAGGCTATCCTCTACATCGGTTCGCCTGAAGATACAGCCATGTTTGGCGGCGAAACAGCCGACCAATACACAGCCAACGGCTTTGGTTCTTCTTGGATGAACATGCAGGGCATGGTTGTGGAATACGGCGACACAGAAGTGACCGTGGCTGGCGACACCGTTGGTGCAGCTAAGGTGTACAACGATTTCGCTGTTGATTTGGATAGCAACTACTTTGAAATTCAGCTGGGCCAGTATCCTGATCGCCTTGTCGCTGGCGACATCTGGACAGGCAAGTTCACACTGGTTTACGGCGGCAAGAACGCCACATTCACCGTGCGCCTGCAAGTAGTTGAGCGTCCTGCAATCGAAATTGCAAGCCTCTACTCTGAACTTGAGTTCGTGAAGGAATATGCCGACTCGCTCACCGTGACAGAAGGCAAGTCGTATGAAGGCGCAACCCTCGAAATCGACATGAGCGACCTGGCCGACGCACTGGGCGCAGACGAAGAGGTGCTTTCTGCCAACATCGAGAACATTGTGCTCACTCGCCGCATTGAGAGCGAAAACGACTCTTACTTCCTCGGTGACTCAATCTTCGCCCCCAGCAGCCTGGCAGAAGACGCATGGTTTGGCCGCTACAGCGAGTTTGACGAGGCAACTGGCAACGAGACACTCATCCAGCAGAACGCACCACTGCCATGGAGCAGCAAGTGTACATACTACGTGAACAGCTACAAGCTGGAGGACGGCAAGTTCTCGCTCACATACGGTCAGTATCCCAACACGATGAAGGCTGGTGACAACGACTTCATTGAACTCTACATCGTGAACGGCACCAAGGCTGCCAAGCTGACACTCTTTGCCAACGTGAAGCCACAGCCCGTTATTCCACAAGACCAGATGGTAAAGGTAGGCGAAGCAACCGTTGCTGTTACTGCCAATGTTGACAATAACTACACGACAAAGGGCTTCACCATCGACATGGAAGCTGTCGTAGCTGCTCTCGGTTGCACAACCGACGACCTGGAAGATGTTTATGCCTGGGCTGCTGAAGGCCAGATGTCTGACAACCACACTGAAGGTTCAGGCGGCTTCTTCTTCAACGCTGACGGCTACATCGAACAATGGGGTTCTAACGCTGCATTCTACGTAGCACGCACTGAGACAAGCCTCCAGGACGGTAAGTTCACCGTTGGCCAGATGCCTAACACTGTATTTGCTGACCTCGAAGGCGAAAAGACCGTAAAGGGTGACCTCATCTTCCAGTATAAGGAGAACTACTACATCGTAACACTGGAATACACCGTGAAGGGCAAAGAGCCTAAGCCAGAAGACTTTGTATATAAGCTCGTTTCTGAAGAAACACTTTCCATTCAGATTATCCCCAACAACAGCGGTGTCTGGGCATGGGAAACCAAGAGCACACTCGACCTTGACTACATCAAGAGCAAGATTGGCACCGACGACTTTGTGCTCTACACAGACAAGGCTGATTCTGTAGGCAAGCTGCAGTGGTCTAACAATTACACTTGCACACCAGCTCCAGGCTTCTGGTATGGTACTACAACTTATGAGAACGAAGAACATCAGGTTGTTGTTGACAACGCCGGTTGGGGCACCAACTCATTCGGTATAACATACGCAGACGGTGAAATCACTTGGTATCAGTACCCAGGCCAGCGCACAGCAGGCGACTCTTACTTGGCAAACATCTACCTCGCTAACGACGAGACTGGTGACTACATCAAGTACACACTCTACGTAAGATACGTGGACGAAGTAGTTCCAGAGGCAGAAGTCGCTGGTCAGGAAGAAGTGACAGTTCTGGTTTCTCCAGATCTCTACGATGAGTCTTACGGAGGCTACCTCATTGCCCTCGACATGACTGCTGCTTACGACACACTGGGCATCAGCGACGAACTCATTGAGGCTTGCTCGGTTATCGTTCCAAAGTCACAGACCGTCTTCGAGACCACATCTACAGACGAGGCTATCTTCTACAACACCGAAGGCTACAGCGTTTCTCCTGAAGACGAAAGTGCAGTCATCTCTGCTTCACTCATCATCAACGATGAAGGCAAACCTGCCCTCTACGTGGACGACTTCACAAGCTTCTTCGACGTAGAAAATGCAACTACAAAAGTTCGCATCGGTCTGGAATACGACGGCAAGCGTTACCTCCACATCATCACACTGACCAACGTGCCGGCCAACGAATAAACCAGCGTGCAAAGCACAACTAAATAGAATGAGCCTCGCAGGGAAAAGTCCTGCGAGGCTCATTGTTTTATCTACGTTACTGAGAATTTACTTCTTAATACCTCTTTCGTTCAGTGCTCTGACATAGCGGCGGGCGTTTTGCTGATGTTCGGCGTAGGTGGCGGCAAAGTTGTGAGTTCCTGAGAAATCCTCTTTGGCGCACATGTAGAGGTAATTGTGGGTTTCGTGGTTCAGCACCGCATCAATGCCGACAACCGACGGAATGCGGATGGGACCAGGCGGAAGCCCCTTGTACTTATAGGTGTTGTAGGGAGAATCCACTTCCAGATGCTTGCGCAGCACACGGCGAATGGAGAAGTCGCCCACAGCAAAGATGACGGTGGGGTCGCTCTGCAACAGCATGTTTGCTTTCAGACGGTTGAGGTACAGCCCTGCAATGCGGGGCTTCTCGGCGTTGTTGGCCGTTTCGGAGTCAACGATGCTGGCCAGCGTGACTACTTCCTCACGGCTCATCCCCAGTTGCTTGGCTTTTGCCTGACGTGCTTCTGTCCAGAACGCCGCATTTTCCTTTTGCATACGCTCCAGCAACTGCTCGGCAGTGATGTCCCAATAAACCTGATAGGTGTTAGGAATGAAAAGCGCGGGCACAGTCTCGCGGCTGTAACCCAACTTGGCACAGGCCGCACTATCGGTCAACAGCGTAGCCAGAGCCGCTGAGTCCAGCATCAAGCCATCGCTCAGTCGGCTTGCCATGAGCTGCACGGTGCGCACCGATGGAACAATCAGGTTGAGGGGTGTCTGTGCATGGTTGCGGATGTTGCGCAGCAAAGTCAGCATGTTCATTGTCGGCTCCACCTCGTAGCGGCCTGGCTTTAGTCGGTCGGCTATTCCCAGTGCCCTTGTCGCAAGGTCGAAGCCCACCATGCACGACGGACTGGCCACCTCCACAATCTTCCGCTCCACCGTCTGCATATCGTCCTCTGGATAGATGTAGAGATAGTCCGTCTTGGCGTTGTTGAACTGTTCGCCCAACAGGGAATAAGCTGTGACAATGCCGTAGCCCAAGCCGAGGAAAGCGGCTACGGAGAGTGCAGATAAAACTGTCTTGTTCATAAAATGACCCAAAGAATCTGTGTAATCAGTGCAATCAGTGGTGCTACTCGCTCAAGCATAAGTCCAGTTCGTGGCAAATGGCTTCCTTGTCCATCTTCTGCCCAATGAAGACCAGCTTCTGCATACGGTCTCCATACTTTTCGTCCCAGTCGCGGCGGATGCCAGGCTCAGCCTGCAAGAGTCGCTCCAGTTCGTCCTTCGGCATGGTGGCGTACCACTGACCCGCATTGCGCAGGGACACCTGCTTGCCAGCCTGTTCAAAGACATAGCAAACGTGCTGTTCGTCAGCAAAGTAGCAGATGCCCTTGGCACGAATCACCGTCTTGGGCCAGCGGCGAGCCACAAAGTCGTCGAAGGCAGAAAGGTCCATCGGCTGGCGGCGGTAATAGACAAAGGTGCTGATGCCATACTCCTCAGCCTCGCCTTCCTCATCGTGGTGGTGATGGTGATGATGATGTTCGTGAGCGTGATGGTCATGGTGGGTGTCGTGGTCATCATCGTCGTCGTCGTCATCGTCCTCATGGTCGTGGTAATGATGGTGGTGTTCTTCTTCCTCCTCTTCGTCTTCGGGATGCTGCTCTATTTCATTAATCCAGGCAGCAGAAGTAGCCACCTTGTCGAAATCAAAGGCGCGGGTGTTGATGATGCGGTCAAGGTCCACATCGCCATAGTTGCACTCGATGATTTCGGCCTTGGGCTGAATGGCACGAATGATTTCCTTGATGCGTCCCAGTTCTTGCGGAGTGACTTCGGCAGCCTTGTTCAGCAAGATGATATTGCAGAACTCAATCTGCTGAATCACAAGGTTCTCAATGTCGTCTTCGGCCAACTTGCGGTTCATCAGCCCATCGCCACAGGCAAACTCATCCTGCATACGCAGCGCGTCAACCACTGTGACGATGCTGTCCACCACGGGAATGCCCTCCTGAATGTATTTGCCACCCATCGAGGGAATGGAGCAGATGGTCTGAGCAATGGGTGCCGGTTCGCAGATACCGCTTGCCTCAATCACGATGTAGTCGAAGCGGTGCTGGCTGATAATGTCGGTCAGCTGTTCCACCAAGTCCATCTTCAGCGTGCAACAGATGCAGCCGTTCTGCAGGGCCACCAGCGAGTCGTCCTTCTGGTCCACCACACCACCCTTCTGAATCAGGTCGGCATCAATGTTCACTTCGCCGATGTCATTCACAATGACTGCAAAGCGAATGCCTTTCTTGTTCGACAGGATGCGATTGAGCAAAGTTGTTTTGCCGCTGCCCAAGTAACCCGTGAGCAGCAGCACAGGAATGTTCTGAATGTTCATATTTATCTGTGTATTTTAAAGTTCTGGAGAATCGGCAGGTTCGGTTGGCAGTGCCACAGGCTCCGTGCCTTCTGTTGGCAGCGGCTCTGTCACGGCGGTGTCGGCAGACAGCGAATCTGTCTCGGCTGTGTCGGGCTGGACAATTTCCACGGGTATTTCCTTGTCCTCCACCACAAACTCTTCTTCGGCCAGCGTATCGACAGCTGCCCCCTCGAAGGCGTGCATCTTGGGGCGAGCGTTCTTGTCGAACAAGACGAGCGAGACCACCAGCAGCAACATCAGCAAGAGATAAGCCGTGGTAGCCCGCCGCACCACTGGCTCGTCGGACTTTCGCAAAGCGGAAACCAGGAAATAGGCCGCCGTGAAAACAAAGCAAGCTATCGAAGCCCAAGACAATCCGAAAATCAGGCACTTGATGAGCACAACGACAAACACGGCCACGGCCACCATCAGCCCTACATCTGCGTATGGATTACGTTTCTTCATGTTATTTTGCTTCTTTTTGACTGCAAAATTACATCAAAAAACCGAATCAACAGCCTGTCTTAAACAAAAAACAACCCCAATTTTCAAATTTTAATCTTTAAGCAGACTTCTATACACAGAACACAGAGACACAGAGGCACAGAGATTTATGTAGTATCTACCTCATTCTCCGACACCTGTGCCTCTGTGTCTCTGTGTCTCTGTGTTCAAAACAGATTTATAGA
Organism: Bacteroidaceae bacterium; assembly: GCA_017453465.1. GTDB lineage: Bacteria > Bacteroidota > Bacteroidia > Bacteroidales > Bacteroidaceae > Minthosoma. Next base: position 86,176 of record JAFTEV010000074.1, read on the forward strand.
ATACGCCTTCAATTATTTTTGCAGCAGAATCCAGCCGTCTTTGTCAAACGTGAAGGGACGGAGGAAGAGTTTGGCCCTGCCGTCACGCGCCTTCTCGTAAGCATGAGAGAGGAAGTAGCACTGTCCGTCAAACTCGTATGCCGCACAGTGTCCCACCCCGAAGTATTCGGCATCGGGACCACAGAGCAACGTGCCGCCACCCCGCTCCATGGGCTGTCCCTGCTTGTCAAGATAAGGTCCCGTCACTTTCTTGGAGCGGCCATAGACGGTCTTGTAGGTGGAGCGTTCACCCCGGCAACAATAGTCGAAGCTGACAAAGAGGTAATAATAATCGCCGTGGTGGAAAATGAAAGGAGCTTCGACTGCATTCTCTCCAGCCTCAATCGTGTCATTGCCCTCCACCGTGTAGTTCTGCACGTCGTTCAGCTCGGCCAACGTGAGTTTCCGTCCCACACGGCGCGAAATGGTGCGCGGTTTCTCAACAGGTGTCTGGAAGTCCTTCTTCGATAGTTTCACCAGCTGAATGCCGTCCCAGAAAGAGCCAAACGTGAGGTACGGCTGTCCCTTCTTGTCAACAATCAGGTTGGGGTCGATGGCGTTGAAGTTATCCACACGACGATGCGAAGCAATGACCATGCCTCGGTCTTCCCACTTGAAGTCGGGCGACTGAGGGTCCAGTGTCTTGTTGACAGCCAACCCGATAGCACTGCCATTCTTGCCAAACGTAGAGCAAGAATAATACAGGTGCCACAGCCCATTGTGTCGGCTGATGTCGGGTGCCCAAGTATGGCCACGATAGCCACGCACCGTATCCATTGCCCAGGCAGGAGTTTCGCTCAGGGCCGAAGGCTCCAGCCGCCACTCCTTCAGGTCGGCACTGGAGATGACACCCACGTTCATGCCCGTGGAGAAGATGTAGTAGCGTCCGTCCTCCCCTTTGGCCATCACGGGGTCGTGCACATCTGGGTGCAGGGCATCAATTTGGAACGGACGGCGGCGTTTCGGTTCAGTCTGTGCCAGCAGATTCATTGCAAAAACAGACAGGGCTGTCAAAATCAAGAACTTCTTCATATTCGTTAGGTTTTTATTATTCAAAATCAGTGCGGGGAAAGCACCACGCCGCAAAGGTAAGTCTTTTTTCCAAGAAACACAGCAAAAGTAAACTATTTTTTTCAGAATTACCACTTTGGTGCCCCCAACCACAGTCCCAGCCACAGCAGAATGCACGCCCATGAAGTAAGCATCGCAGTCCCACCCACCCCACACTGCACCCTGGGCTGGACCGAAAACCAGAGAGAAAAATGCGGGTGTTCAGCACAAAATCACCCCGTGTGCACAGAAAAGTTGACGCAACGGCGTTGTTTTTGAAAACAACGCCGTTGTTTATAAAAACATCGCTCATTGTTTTTACAAACAACGCCGTTGCGTCAACTTTCTTTGCGGACGTGGAAAGTTTTGGTGTGCGAAATGGTCGATTTCCATTCACAGACAGAGTGGAAATGAATAGGTGTGCGGATGTTGCAGGAAAGGTTTACGCCTTAAGAACGAGAACCTTCTCTGCACAAATAGAAAAAAGATGGGGAGAAAAATGATGTGGGAAGCAACAAGGAAACCTGCAATGTGACCGTGGACAACATTATTATATATATAGGAAAAAAGGAGTCTGATTCGGGGTTCTATTTCTTTTCCTCGCCCCAGAGCTGCACTTGACGCTCGTACAGCTTCTTTTCCTGGGCATTGTCCTGTGCGTGCCAGAAGCGTTGACCAGCTGCATCGTCGGGCAGGAACTGCTGGCGCACAAAATGGCCTGCATAGTCGTGGGCATACTTATAGTCCTTGCCGTAGCCCAACTGCGACATGAGTTTGGTGGGAGCATTGCGCAGGTGGAGCGGCACAGGCAGGTTGCCAGTCTGACCAACGTATTGCAGGGCATCGTTCACAGCCATGTAAGCAGAGTTGGACTTGGGGCTGGTGGCCAGATAGACGGTGGCTTCGGCCAGCGGAATGCGTCCTTCGGGCATCCCTATCTTATTGACTGCATCGAAGGCTGCATTGGCCAACAGCAGGGCGTTAGGGTTGGCCAGGCCAATGTCCTCTGAGGCTGAAATGACAAGGCGGCGAGCAATGAAGAGAGGGTCTTCGCCGCCTTCAATCATGCGGGCCAAGTAATAGACGGCAGCATCGGGGTCGCTGCCACGAATGGACTTGATGAAGGCAGAAATGAGGTCGTAGTGCATTTCGCCGTCCTTGTCGTAGGCCAAGGGATTCTGCTGAAGGGCTTCGGTGACGATGTCGTCGTTGATGACAACGGTGTCTTCCGCCGACTGACTTTCCACGACCAGCTCCAGGATGTTGAGCAGTTTGCGGGCGTCGCCTCCTGCATAGCGAAGCATGGCTGTGGTGGATTGAATCTCTATCTTCTTCTCCTTGAGAACCAAGTCCTTTTCTATGGCCGATTGAAGTAAAGCAAGAAGGTCGTCTTTCTCCAAAGATTTCAGTACATAGACCTGACAACGGGAGAGCAAGGGGCGAATGATTTCAAAGGAGGGATTCTCGGTCGTGGCACCAATCAGCGTCACCACGCCCTGCTCCACAGCACCCAGCAGGGAGTCTTGCTGAGACTTGGAGAAACGGTGAATCTCATCAATGAAGAGAATGGGAGAGTTTTGCCCGAAGAAGCGCGAGCTCTTGGCCTTGTCTATGGTCTCGCGCACATCCTTCACACCCGATGTGACGGCACTGAGCGTAAAGAACGGAACGTCCAGCGTGTGGGCAATGATGCCAGCCAGCGTGGTCTTGCCTACACCGGGAGGTCCCCACAGGATGAAGGAGGAGATGCGTCCCTGCTCCAGCATACGACGAATGACAGCACCTTCTCCTACAAGATGGCGCTGTCCGATGTATTCGTCAATGGTCTTGGGACGCAGTCGCTCTGCAAGTGGTTGCATATCCCCTACTTCTTTGTGACGGGTATGTCGTTCATGGTGCCAGAGATATAGATGCGTACCATTTCGTCCTTGCTGTTGGTGAACACCTGTATGCTCTTCTTGAATCGGCCTGGCATTTTGCCTGCACCATTGTAGGTGATGGTTATCTCGCCCGTTCCGCCCGGCGAGATAAAGTCCTTGGGATAGTCGGCCACGGTGCAGCCGCAACTCGTGTGCACTTGGTTGATGACGAGTTTGGCCTTGCCCGTATTGGTGAATTTGAACACGCACTTCTGCACAGGTTCGTCCATCGAAAAAGTGCCCAGTTCGATGGTCGTCTTTTCAAACTTGATTTCCGGGTATTTCTTGGCCTGAAGTGCCGAAAAACTCAGCAGGGCCAGAAAAATAAATAAGAGTTTCTTCATATTTTGCGTTTTTTGATGTGCAAAAGTACGTCAATTTTTCATTATTATACATAATCGTGGTTGATTTTTGATGTTTTTTTTGTAATTTTGCCGCAATTTTGCAGAAATCACAGTTAAGAATAATGAATTTAGACAAAAACACGATTACGGGCTGGGTGCTCATGGTATTGGTGATGTTCGGCTTCATTGCATACGAGCGGTACACTGCACCCACACAAGAAGAGATTCAACAATGGCAGGCACAGCAAGACAGCATCAAGGCTGTAGAGTTGAATAAAAAGCTGGCGCAACAGGACAAGGAAGCAAGGGCACTGATGGAACAGGCCACCGACTCGCTCAATCCGCTGTTTGCGGCCTCGCAGAAAAATCCCGGCACAACGGTCATCAAGAACGAACTGCTCTCCCTGACCATCGACAACCTGAGCGGACAGCTGGTAAGGGCCGAGCTGCTGGACTCTACCTACAAGAATCAGCAGGGCGGCAACGTGGTGCTGTTCGAGGGAGAGGGTAACAACACCTTCCAACTTCTGATTGACGGCAAGGCCGAGAACATCAATACGGCAGAACTGTACTTCACCCCGACCGACGTGAAGGCAGATGGCGTGACGATGTGTACTCCTGTGGGGAGCGGACAGCTTTGCATCAGCTACAAACTGCTGCCACAGAGCTACCTGGTCGGCATTGATGTGCAGGCCAAGGGGCTTGAAGGTTTCTTCTCGTCGAAGACCCGTGAAATGGGCATCGCCTGGAACCAACTGATGACGCAGCAGGAAAAGGGCTGGGACTTTGAGAACCGCTACAGCACCATCACTTACCGCGACATGGACGAAGACACCCATGAGCTGTCGAGCATGGGCGGCGATGAGGAAGAGAGCGAATTTGAGGAGAAAGCCAAGTGGATTTCGTTCAAGACGCAGTTTTTCTCACAAATCTTGATTGCTGAGAAAAGTCTGGGCATCAGCCGACTGAAATCGACCAAGGTTGACAAGGAAGCCATGCCCGGCTATCTGAAGAACCTGGAAAGCGACCTGACCGCAGAGTTTGACCCTTCGGGCAAGCAGCCCACTCGCTTCATGATGTATCTGGGACCCAACAAATTCTCTACGCTGACCGAGAACGAAAAGCTCATCAACAGCGACAATGACCTTGACCTGCGCTCGCTGGTCTATCTGGGCTGGCCCGTGGTACGCTGGATTAACCGCTTCTTCATGATTTACCTCTTCGACTGGCTCACAGGCTGGGGCCTGAACATGGGCATTGTGCTGCTCATCCTCACCCTGCTCATCAAGTTCCTGGTCTATCCGCTGATGAAGAAGTCGTACATGAGCAGTGCCCGTATGCGTGTACTGCGCCCGAAGATTGAAGAAGTGACGAAGAAATACACCAAGCCCGAAGATGCCATGCTGAAACAGCAGGAGACGATGAAGCTCTACAGCGAGTATGGCGTTTCGCCCATGGGCGGCTGTCTGCCTATGCTCATTCAGATGCCTGTGTGGATTGCGCTGTTCAACTTCATTCCCAATGCCATCGAGCTGCGTGGCCAGTCATTCCTCTGGGCTAACGACCTCTCCACCTACGACGATGTCATCAACTGGGGCTTCAACGTCTGGGGCATTGGCGACCACATTTCGCTCTTCTGCGTGCTGTGGTGTGTGGCAACGGTGGCCAGCTCCATGTTCTCCATGAAGCAGCAGCAAGACAGCATGACACCCGAACAGGCTCAGCAGATGTCGATGATGAAGTACATGACGTACATCATGCCGCTCGTCTTCTTCTTCTCATTCAATAACTACAGCAGCGGACTGAACTACTACTACTTCCTCTCCTCACTCACTTCGGCCCTGATGATGTGGTACCTGCGCAAATCTACCGACGACGCCAAACTGCTGGCTCAGCTGGAGGAGCGTCACAAGCAGCGCAAGCAACAGGCTGCCACCGGCAAGAAGCCATCGTCCATGATGAGCCGCCTCCAGGCCATGCAGGAGAAACAGCTGGAGATTCTGCGCCAGCAACAGGAAGCACAGAAGAAATAAACAGACCATGAACAAAACCATCATAATAGCTGGACTTTTGGCTATGACACAACTCGACACTGACGCCCAATCTTTCATTGGACGTCAGACTCCGTCTGTGAAGGACCGTTCCTTCTCGCCCGAACTGCTTTGGGCCATGGGACGTGTGGGCAGTGCCTCGGCTTCGCCCGACGGCAAGCAAGTGGCCTACAACGTGAGCTACTACAGTGTGGCCGAGAACAAGAGCCACACCGTGATTTACACCATCGACAGCGAGGGCAAGAACGAAAAGCTGTTGACCGAAGCCAAGACCTCGGAAGTCTCCCCCAAGTATATCAATGGCGGACAGCGCATCGCCTTCCTTGCCCTGGATGCAGAGAAGAACATGCAGGTGTGGTCCATGCTGCCCGACGGCACAGACCGCAAGCAGCTTTCCTTTGAGGCTGAAGGCGTAGATGACTTCATGTTTTCGCCCGACGAAAAGAAAGTGCTACTGGTGAAGACCATCAAGTATGGACAGCGCACCAGCGACCAGCATCCCGACCTGCAGAAAGCCACAGGGCGTGTCATCACAGGACTGATGTACCGCCACTGGGACGAATGGGTGGAGACGATTCCCCACCCCTTCATTGCCGACTTCGACGGCACAAAGATTGCTGGCACAAAGGACATTCTTGCCAATGAACCCTACGAATGTCCCATGAAGCCCTTCGGCGGCATGGAGCAGCTGGCTTTCTCTCCCGACAGCAAGACCGTGGCCTACACCTGCCGCAAACTGGAAGGACGAGACTACGCCGTCTCTACCGATGCGGACATATACATATATAATATAGAGACAGGCCAGACGCAGAACCTCTGCAAGCCTGCCGGCTACAAACGCCCCACGGTTGACTACACAGAGTCGCTGAAAGGGCAAGCCGTCAACGACGGGCACTTCAATGGCTACGACACCAACCCTGCTTTCTCGCCCGACGGCAAATACATTGCCTGGCAGAGCATGGAGCGCGACGGCTACGAAGCAGACCTGAACCGCCTCATCATCTACGACCTGAAAAGCGGGGAAACCCGCCAGCTGGCTGCCGACTTCGACTCCAATGTGGATGCTTTCGTCTGGAATGCAGACAGCAAGAGCATCTATTTCATTGGCGTTTGGCACGGCGAAACACACCTGCATGTAGCCGATGTGAAGACTGGCAAGAGCCGCCAACTGACCGAGGGACAGTTTGACTACACTTCTGTCCAGCTGTTTGGCAAGGGGTTGCTCTGCTCACGCCAGAGCATGTGTGAAGCCACAGAACTCTACTTTGTCAACAGCAAGAACGGCACTGCCACACAGCTGACTCACGAAAACCAATACTTCAAGGACAACATCGACTGGGGCACGGTGGAGCCTCGCTGGACAAAGACCGTGGATGGCAAAGACTTGCTCTCCTGGATTGTGTTGCCTCCACACTTCGACCCGAACAAGAAGTACCCCACGCTGCTCTTCTGCGAAGGTGGTCCACAGAGTCCCGTCAGCCAGTTCTGGTCGTTCCGCTGGAACATGATGATCATGGCAGCCAATGGCTATGTCGTGGTTGCCCCCAACCGCCGTGGACTGCCGGGCTTCGGCAAGGCGTGGAACGAAGAAATATCAGAAAACTACGGCGGTCACTGCATGGACGACTACTTCTCTGCCATCGACGACGCGGCCAACAATCTGCCCTACGTTGACAAAGACCGGCTGGGCTGTGTGGGTGCCAGTTTCGGCGGCTACTCCGTCTATTGGCTGGCTGGCCACCACGAGGGACGTTTCAAGGCATTCATCGCCCACGACGGCATCTTCAATCTGGAACAACAATATCTGGAGACAGAAGAAATGTGGTTTGCCAACTGGGACATGGGCGGTGCCTACTGGAACGGTCACCCAAAGACCTTCGACAACTCGCCCCACCGCTTCGTTGACAAATGGGACACCCCCATCCTCTGCATCCAGGGCGAAAAGGACTACCGCATTGTTTCGTCGCAAGCCATGGCAGCCTTCAATGCAGCTCAACTGCGCGGCATTCCTTCGCAGTTGCTCATCTTCCCCGACGAAAACCACTGGGTGCTGAAGCCTCAGAACGGCATCCTGTGGCAACGCACATTCTTCAACTGGCTAAACAAATACGTAAAATAATGGAAAAACTCAGCAACTCGGCTGCGGCACGCTGGACCGCCCTGCTCATCGTTTCGGTGACGATGATGTTTGCCTACTTCTTCACCGATGTCATGTCACCGCTGGAGCCTATGCTCACAGCCGCCAAACCCGAAGGACTGGGCTGGAGTGCCGACGACTACGGCTTCTTCTCTGGCTCCTATGGCTTCTTCAATGTATTCCTTTTCCTGCTGTTCTTCGGCGGCATCATCCTCGACAAGTTCGGCATCCGCTTCACAGGCATACTCTCCACCTTCCTCATGTTCGCTGGTGCACTCATCAAGTGGTATGCCGTAGGCCACGACTTTGAAGGCCAGATGTTTGGCTACCCCATGCAAGTCATCTGGGCTTGCCTCGGCTTCGCCATCTACGGCGTAGGCTGCGAGATTGCAGGTATCACCGTGAGCAAAGTCATCGTGAAGTGGTTCACAGGCCACGAACTGGCACTCGCGCTGGGTCTGCAAGTAGCTCTGGCCCGTATCGGAACAGCTGGCGCGCTGGCCGCTGCACTGCCCATCGCACAGAAGTTCGGTGGCGTGTCAGCCTCAGTGGGTCTGGGCGCATCGCTCCTTTGTGCCGGCATGATTAGCTTCATTGTCTATTGCTGGATGGACAAGAAGGAAGATGCAGCCGTGGCCGCCACACAGACTGAACCAGAAGAAGAATTTAAGTTCAGTGACCTCCGTATGCTGTTCACCAACAAAGGCTTCTGGTACATCACCCTGCTGTGCCTCATGTTCTATGCCGGCGTGTTCCCCTTCCTGAAGTTCGCCACCAAACTGATGGTGACAAAATACGGCGTTGACCCCGAACTGGCAGGTCTTATTCCCGCCATGCTGCCCTTCGGCACCATCTTCCTCACGCCCCTCTTCGGCAGCATCTACGACAAGCACGGCAAGGGAGCTACACTGATGATACTTGGCTCCATCCTGCTCACACTCGTACACGTCATCTTTGCCCTGCCCATCAACTCATGGGTGGTAGCCATCGGCGTGATGGTCGTTCTGGGCATCGCCTTCGGACTGGTGCCCTCAGCCATGTGGCCCAGTGTGCCCAAGATTATCCCCATGAAACTGCTCGGCACGGCCTACGCCGTCATCTTCTACATCCAGAACATCGGCCTTTCCCTCGTGCCCATCCTCATTGGTAAAGTGAACCAAGCCAACATGGACGCAGAAGGCACCATCGACTACACCACCTCCATGACCATCTTCGCCCTCTTCGGAGCCATCGCCATCGTCATCGCCTTTGCCCTGCTCGCCGAAAACAAGAAGAAAGGCTACGGACTGCAAGAAGCTAATATCAAATAAAACAAATAAAACTATGTTTGAAGGACAACCCAAAGGTCTATGGACCTTAGCACTCGCCAACACAGGCGAAAGATTCGGCTACTACACCATGTTGGCCGTGTTTACCCTCTTCCTGCAAGCCAACTTCGGCTTCGATGCAGGTCTCACCAGTACCATCTTCTCCAGTTTCCTCATGCTGGTGTATTTTCTGCCACTCTTCGGCGGTATGCTGGCCGACAAGTTTGGCTACAGCAAAATGGTCACTATCGGCATTTTCATCATGTTCATCGGCTATGTGCTGCTTTCACTGCCATTGGGCAAAGACTCATTAGCCATCATCGCCATGGCCGGTGCACTCCTGCTGGTCAGCCTCGGAACAGGTTTGTTTAAGGGTAATCTGCAAGTGATGGTGGGTGACCTCTACAATGACTCACGCTTTGCCGACAAGCGCGACTCAGGCTTCCAGCTTTTCTACATGGCCATCAACGTGGGTGCCCTTTTTGCACCAACTGCAGCCATCAAGATGATGGACTGGGCACAGCAGAGCCTCGGCATGACCGAAGCCGACTCCTACCACTTCGCCTTCGCCGTAGCCTGCGCCTCGCTCATTGTCAGCATCGCCATCTACTATCTGGGCAAGAGCACCTTTGCACAAGTCATCACCAACGGAAAGAAAGGTGCCCAAAGCAGCACAAGCGAACAGACTGAAACTCTCAGCAAGAGCGAAACAACCGAGCGCATCATCTGCCTCATCCTCGTCTTTGCCGTCGTGCTCTTCTTCTGGATGGCATTCCACCAGAACGGCCTCACTCTCACCTTCTTTGCCCGCGACTATACGGCAACATCTGCCACGGGGCTCACAGCTATGGAGTTCGACGTGATGAACCTCGTCTGGTGCATCCTTATCGTCTATGGTCTGTTTGGCTTCTTCCAGAGCAACACGCCAAAGGGCAAAGGCATCGGGGCTGCACTCATACTCATCCCGGCAGCCATTCTGACCTATACTTACAGCCAACAGGCCGACACAGTCGTAGCCGTCAATGCCCCCATTTTCCAGCAGTTCAATCCCGCCTTCGTGGTAGCACTCACCCCGGTCAGCATTGCCCTCTTCGGGTGGTTGGCCAAAAAGGGGAAAGAACCTAAGGCTCCCGTCAAGATTGGCCTCGGCATGTTGGTAGCGGCCTGTGCCTATCTGCTTATGACCATGAGTTCGCTGGGACTTCCGGCACCTCAGGTGGCAGCCGACGGCACACCACTCCACATGGCAGACGTGAACCCCAATGTGCTCGTCTCTACCTACCTCGTGCTCACCTTTGCCGAACTGCTGCTCTCGCCCATCGGAATCTCTTTCGTCACGAAAGTAGCACCCCCAAAGTACAAAGGCATGATGATGGGCGGCTGGTTCGTCAGCACAGCCCTCGGCAACTTCCTCGTGCAGATTCCAGGCTACCTCTGGGGTAAAGAACTCTACATCGTCTGGGGCACACTCATGTGCATCTGCCTCGTTGCCGCCCTGTTCATCTTCTCCATCATCAAGAAACTGAATAAAGTAGCCTAACACACAGAACAACACACTACCGCACACAAGAAATGGCTTTGACATTCATAAGCTTCGGAAGTGGAAGCTGCGGAAATTGTTATTACCTCGGAACCGACACCGATGCCATCCTCATAGACGCTGGCATCGGTATTCGTCGGCTCAAGAAAAACCTACAGGAATACGGAGTGAAGAAAAGCACCGTCCGTGCCCTGCTCATTACCCACGACCACTCAGACCACATCAAGGCTGCGGGCTTGCTTTGCGAGGAATACAACCTGCCCGTCTATACCACCGAACTGATACACAGCGGCATGGACCGTAACGTCATGATGAACAAGAAAGTGAGCGAAAGCAGGCGCGTCAAGGTGGAGAAAGACACGCCCTTCCGCATCGCCGACTTCACCATCACTGCCTTCAGCCTTCCCCACGACTCCACCGAGAACGTGGGCTACAGCATCCAGCTCGGCGACGGCTGCCGCTTCACCATTATGACCGACGTGGGCGACATCACCCCCAACGTCAACCAATACATCAGCCAGTCCAACTACCTTGTGCTCGAAGCCAACTACGACACCGACATGCTCCGCACAGGCCGCTATCCCGAAATGCTGAAAGACCGCATCTGTAGCGGAACAGGCCACCTCTCCAACATGCAGACAGCCCAAGCCCTGGCCGCCTCCATCCATCCCCAGCTCCGCCACGTCTGGCTCTGCCACCTCAGCGAAGAAAACAACCATCCCGAACTGGCCCGCAAGACAGTGGAGACCCACCTGCGCTCCTACGGCATCGTCTGCGGCACCGACCTCCAGCTCGATGTCCTCCGCCGCAAAGTACCCACAGGGCCTTTCTTCCTCGAAAGCTGAAAGAAAATCTGATTAAGTGAAAAGTGAAGAGTGAAAAGTGAAAAATCTGAATTTCAGTTTAGCCAGCATAAGGTTGTGTTTAGCCCCAGAAACTTAGATTTTTCACTATTGACTTCGTCGAGCTAAAGGTTCACTTTTCACTTCCATCTTCAATTGTCAAATTGTAAATTGTCAAATTGTCAAATCAGATATGGAAAAGCTACACATCGGAACACCAACGGTGATGGGCAGCTCACACTGAACGACATTACAGTCCTCATCCAGAAATACCTGGAAGCAGGGCAATGTTTCACAGACAGTCGTACTGTGACCTTGTGAAAACAACGCCAGTCCGTTCACGCATCTGCCTTTGCCAGTCGTAAAATTTGTCATCGGGAGAACTCCAAAAACTTGACAAATACATCTTAATAGAACGTCCCCAAGCCAACATTTTCTTCTGTGTTTTGGCATCAAGATATTTCCAAAGCACAATCCTGTTGTTTATGTTACGTTGCACCTCATTCTCGGCAATGCAAGCCTCCAATTCCTGCTGAGCCACCGCCAATGACTCATCACAAGCAGTCAACTGTCCCAGAGTAAACTCTGCAATATTTCCGTGCTCATCCTTAAAGGCACACTCCCAGAGATTATCCTCTTTCAGATAACTCTGCACATATTGATAAACAACCTCGTTTATCATTAACTCCTTTGGTATCATAGTCATTAGTTATAATATAGCTATCGTAAATCTATTGAGAAAGATGTCAGAACGCTCCCATTTAAGCATAAAGTATTGTTCAAGCATAAAGAAAAAAGCCTTTTGCATATCTTGAAGAAAGATTTTGTTAATATCGTCTTCCATAACCGCAATCTTTCTGCCTTCCATGAGAGCATAATCGCCCATTGAGCAACGCCCCCAGTCAAACTCCATGTGAAGATACACATCAAGGCAAGCCCTATCGTCATAATCACAGCGAGCAACGTCTATGCGACGAAAACAATACCCTTCCTCCCTACCTGGCAGGGGAAAAGTATAAAGCCCAGGTTCCTTTTTAACCATGTGTATAAACATACACAATGCAGGCCACACATTCTTCAAGCACTCTTGATGACGATGAATCAGCCACCCCATATCATCTAAGTCGTATTTCTTCTGTTCCATACCTTTTCTTTTTCTATATAGGGATGTTCTAAAAATTAGCAAACTGATAGTCAGATATTTCTGACGATAATTCGATATAATTTTGTACCTTTGCAGTACCAAACGACGTAATCATGAAGAAAACGACGATATACAGGAGACCGATGGATGAGAATCTCT
>JAFTEV010000086.1 GCA_017453465.1 Bacteroidaceae bacterium
CACACACACACACACACACATTTGTGGCTATACCCTAATAGCACTGTACCAAAATAGCACTGTGATTACAGTGTAGGTGCAAATCCTAAAATGCCCGGAATCGAGTGAGATGAGTTCGATTTGGGCATTTGTTCGTATATGAGAACGATGCAAACAAATGAATGGAAAGTAAATGAAGTATAGGAGGAATATATTACAGAACTGGCAGAAGATGATGACCACATGGCTGTTGTCACTGTTCTCCGTTGCCGTCTTCGCGGCTCCCTCCATGCGGATGCTTTCTGATACGGATTCCGACAAGGAATACTCTTACATTTATTTCTGCGATGCAGATGACTCGCTGGCTTTGTCCGACGAAGAATTCTACAATTATTCGGGCAAGTTGGTGTTCCCCATCAACAAGTATGACCTCCCGATGAACAGTGCCGTACTGCGCGAACTGGACACAGAGGTCATTCCGCTCATCAATCGGGAGAATCTGGAGATTGTCTCTATCATGATGCGCGGTGCAGCATCGCCCGAAGGCCCTTACGACTTCAACAAGTTCCTGGGCGGAAAGCGTGCCCATGCACTGCTCGACTTCGTGAACAGCCGTCTGGCTGTGCCTGTGGACGAGAGCATCTTCAAGATGAACGTTGTCTATGAAGACTACCGTATGCTCTCGCTCCTGATGAAGAAGGCCAACGACCAGGACTACGAAACGGTGAAGGCCCTGTGCGACAAGTATTTCCCCGACAACCTGAAGACCCTGAAGTCTCAGCTGATGGCACAGCAGGGCGGACGGCTGTGGCAGCGGTTGCTGAAGACCTATTTCCCCGAACTGCGTGCGGCGGGCATTGTCTTCGTTGTTCGGAAGCGGCCCGTGGTGGTAGAACCCATTCAGCCCAAAGACACGCTGACGGTTCAGCCCGTAGTGGAAGTGCCCGTTGCCGTTGATACCGTTGCAGAAGATGTCATGCTGCGTGTGCCACGCCGTGAATGGCTGTCGGTGAAGTCCAACCTGTTGTTCGACTTTGCCTATATGCCTGGCTATGACCGCTGGTGCCCCATTCCCAATGTGGCCATCGAGTACTATCCCAAGAAGGGACACTTCACCTGGGGCGCATCCATCGATTTCCCGTGGTGGCAGCACTATTGGCAGCACAAGTATTTCCAGATTCGCAACTACCAGCTGGAAGGCCGCTACTACTTCCGCTCTGGCAGTCTGAGAAACAATCCTCCCGGCAAGGGTGCCGCCTTCCGTGGTCTCTATGTACAGGCATACGTTCATGGCGGACTGTTCAGCATCTGCTTCAACGAGGACAAGGGCTGGATAGGCGAAGGACTGGGCGGTGGCGTTGGTGTGGGCTACGTGCTCCCCATCTCCAAGAAGGGCCACTGGAAACTGGAGTTCTCTGCCCAGTTTGGCTTCTTCACCTGCAAGTACGACCCCTTCCAGTATGAAAGTCCGCTGGAGTATGAAATGCGCGACCAATTGTATTACTACAAATGGACCCTTTCAGCCGATTTGTTCAAGAAGCGTCAGTACAGGTTCAACTGGTTTGGCCCCACTCGCGTAGGCATAAGCTTGAGCTACGACATCCTCTATCGGCGCAGGGCAAAGAAGTGTATAAGCCTGATTCCTTGGGAAGACGTGAAGAAAGATACCCCGCTGAGATATTGACAGAATGACAATGAAACGATACGGCATACATAGAATAGTAAAGGCAGCACGGAGCAGCAGCTTCGGGCGGCTGTTTGCTGTGTGGGCTGTGCTCGTTGCCTTCACGGGCTGCATTCGTGAACCAGAGCTTCACCTGCCAGGCGGTGCTGATGCAGAACTGTCGTTCCCCTTTGTGGCCTTGCAGCTGGATGCCTATTGGGACTACGAACTGGCCTATGGCATTCAGTACGACTGGCGGTCGGAGTGGTACTACGGTTGGGACGAAAAGGACCTGGAGATATTTGGCGAAATTGGCTATGTGGAGCCAACTGTCTTCAACTTGCGCCGCTACTATACTGGCAGTGAACCCTATGCTCCTCACACCAGTGTGCTGTCCAATACGGTGAAGGGAAACACCTTCCAGGGCAGGTACAACTGGGGCTTCTGGGACATTCTGGTTTGGAATGATGTCTATACCCTCGACGGTGTGCAGAGCCTGAACTTCGAAGAATCAACCTCTTTGGAATCTGTCACGGCCTATACCAACCAGACGATGGTCAGCAGCCGCTACAATGCCCCCAAATATACACGTGCGTTCTATCCACCAGAGCCGTTGTTCTCTGCTTACGAACAAGCCATTGAAATACGGCAAGACCTGGAAGGCTTTGAATTTGATGCCGAGCGCAATGTCTATGTCAAGAAGCTTGGCATGGTGCTGCGCCCCATCACCTACATCTACCTTACGCAGGTGATTCTGTACCATAACGGAGGCAGAGTTGTGGGTGTCGAAGGTACGGCCAACCTGTCGGGCATGGCTCGCAGCGTGGTGCTCAACACAGGCGTTTCGGGCGAAGATGCCATCACGGTGAACTACAACACACGTCTCAAGTCGGGCTGCAACGTCAAGGACGGGCAAGCCGACATCATCGGTGGCCGTCTGCTGACATTCGGCATTTGCAACCAGAACGGAAACAAAATACAAAAGGCTGAAGATGTCATTGACAACGTGCCTCACTACATCGACCTGACCATGCAGTTTAATAATGGTATGGACTCCACCTTCGTCTTCGACGTGAGCCGGCAAATCAGAAGTCGCTGGAAGGGTGGTGTAATCACCATCGAACTGGACATGGATACCATTCCCACGCCCCACCGCAAAGGCGGCTCTGCCTTCGATGCCGTCGTGAAAGACTTTGAGGATGGTGGCACACGCGAATTTGAAATGTAATGTGCGGTTAGACGGTTGGACGTTTTTTCCACCGCAAAACCGTAAAACCGTAAAACCGCAAAACCGCAAAACCGCAAAAAATAAAATAACCAATTAAAACAAAACGACAATGAAGAAAGTATTTGCAATGATGAGCCTACTGGCAGTTTTTATGTTGGTTGCTTGTTCTAACGGTTCTACGAGATTTTGTGTTGGTTAGTACAAATCCAAGTCTCCATAGAAGAACAGTATTGCAGTCCTAAAGCGCTTGGCCGTAGCATAGCCTCTGCCAATGGTTCTGATTTCCTGAATAGCTCCATTCATCCGCTCTGC
>JAFTEV010000075.1 GCA_017453465.1 Bacteroidaceae bacterium
AAATTCATGCCGCAAAGGTAAGCATAATTATTTTTACCGCTGTGTTCTACAATGGGGTTTTGAACTCTTTTCGTTGCTAACTGACTGTAAATCAAATGTAACTTTTTTTGAAAAAATATCAAAGCGTTAAAGTTGGGCTAATGCAAACGTAACTATCAGTGCTACATATACAGAGAACAATGTTACGCTGACTGACGGCTACGACCTTTCGGCTCTGTCGGATTACGTTGGTAAGACCTGCAAAGTGACCTACACGCGCTCGTTCACTGCTGGCAAGCCTTCGACTATGTGTCTGCCTTTCGACTATACAAAGAAGACGGGCGAGAAGTTCTACACCTTTGCGGGCATCACAAAGGAGGGCAGCGAATACATAGCAACGATGACAGAGGTAACTGGCACAACGCTGACCGCCAACACGCCGTATCTGTATGTGCCTACTGGCGATGCTAACTTCAGCGGCACTTACGCTATACCGTCAAGCATCACAGCTGGCACGACCACAAGCGGTGACTGGACATTCGTAGGCACATACGAGACAAAGAAGTGGGAAACAGAGCCGACAGGCATCTACGGATTCTCGGCTCAGGATGCTAACGACGGCATCAGCCAAGGTGAATTTGTGAAAGTGGGTGCATACGTCAAGGTAAAGCCCATGCGTTGCTATCTGAAGTATAAGAGCGGCACGGAGGACTATGCCGAGGCTCGCGCAAGGACACCGCACAACGCTGCCGAAGAGGAGACGCTGCCCGAAAGAATCAGCGTGCGTCTGATTGGGGCTGACGGCGTGGTGACTGGCATCGGCAGTCTGCACACCGCTACGGGCGAGGTGACACTGGACGACGCTGCCTGGTACTCTCTCGACGGCACACGCTTCAGCAGCAAGCCCACCCGCAGGGGCATCTACGTGAACAATGGCAAGAAGGTAATCATCAAATAAACAAAAGGAAAGGATAGAATCATGACGAAGAAAGAGTATATAAAGCCCACCCTGAATGTGGTGAAGATTCAGCAGACACAGATGCTGACAGCAAGTGGCATGAAAACACTGTCGGGCAAGAAAGGTGAGTCATCAGAAGATGACCTTTGGTACGAACTGGAATAATCAGCAGTCTGTCATCAACTGAGGCACAAGCCTCCATCATTCGCCGAGACATCAATCACGATGTTCTCGGCGTTTTCTTTCCGACGTGTTTGCACACTCGTTGAGGTAAGTCCCTCCCTTCGTCGCCACCCACCTTCATTTCAATCCAATTTGTGTTGCCCCAGCCCAAAAGGACACGCCGCTTGCAAAGAAATCTCCAAATCGCTTCTTGGTTACAACCTTTTTCCGTAACTTTGCACCATCATAAGTAGAAGAACAGAAATGGTTTATATAATTATTTATGAAAATTCATGGAATATTCATGGTAATTCCTGTCGAAATAAAACCTTCTTTTTTAGACATGAATTTCCATGAATTGACCATGAATTGACCATGAATTAACCTTGAACCTTTAGCTCGACGAAGTCAAATTTTCATGAATTGGAAAAATAAATTATATGTACAATTAATTTTGAACAGATACTTATCAAATTAATTACAATTATGGGAATATCAGTTGACAGCATTTGGAGTCAGGCTCAGCGTTTATCGCCCAACGAGCGACTTGCACTTTCGCGTCGCTTACGCGAGAGCGTGGGTGAGACAGAGACCGACCGCCGCAAGCGTGTGGCTTCAGAGATAGACCGTTTCTTCGGCGGATGGAGCGATGATCCCCGCACAACAGACGAGGTGATGAACCATATCCGTGCTGGACGTACAGCCAACACTTTCCCCACACTCTAAGTCATGGCTACGTTCAAGTATCTTCTGGACACATCTACCTGCATCGAACTGCTGCGCGGCAACCAGCTTGTTCGCCAGCGTTGTGTTGAGTACGACCAAGTGTGTTGTATCTCAGAAACATTTCAATCGCATCGATGGACTCAATACTGAAGACTGGACACAATGATGCGCATATTTGCGGAGGCACAGCCAGCACACATAACACACATTTAGATTACTTACTTATATATAATAGGAACCAGAAACATGCTGAGAACTATTTTGCTGAAAATTACGTTCATCTTGATGGCGTGCTGTCTGACCAGTCTTGAAGCAGTGGCCCAGACCAGCAAGAATCCTACAACTACCCCTGCAAAGAAGAAGGTGGTCGTCAAGAAGGTGGTCGTCAAGAAGCCTGCTGCCACGACTCCAGAGGCTACACCCCCGAAGAAGAAGGCCAGCAGCAGCGATGCAAAACCTGCCACACAGAAGGCAGGACCTACACCCAAAGACACGACTACCACCACGGCCAAACCTGCCGAGAACCAGAACACGGCGACCGACTCCCCTGCCCCATTGCAGCCCACCATTGTGCAGACAGCCACCTGCGGTTATCAGAGCAATCCGCCCCTGCCCTACATGCCTGTGAAGCTGGACGTGCTTTTCATCGGCAACTCCTTCTCTATCGACACCAGCACGGCACTGCCCGAAATCCTCAGTTCGGTGGGCATCTCCAACGTCAACGTCTATGTATTATATAAAGGTGGATGCTCCATGAAGCAGCACTACGAATACTACAAGAGCGGCGAAGCTGTGTATGAACTCTGGCAGTACAACATCTATGGCGGCAAACGCATTGAAACGGCCATCGGCATCAAGGAGGTGATGAGAAGAGTGGCCTACGACGTGGTGGTGTTTCAGCAATACTCACTGGAGTCGGGCGATTATGCCAGCTACGAACCTTACCTGAGCAAAATCATTCAGGCATACAACATCACCAAGCTGTCGCCACGCACCACGTTTGCCTTCAACCAGACGTGGGCTTATTCGTCGAAGCACAAGAGCATCGGCAAGTATGGCACACAGCTGGCCATGTACAAGAAAATCTGCGACTCGGTGAAGAAGATGAAAGCCGTCTCTGGCATTGATGTCATCATCCCCTGCGGCACAGCCGTGCAGAATGCTCGCAACGTCAGTTCGCTGGTGACAGACAATGAGTTTACTCGCGACAATCAGCACATTGACCTCTACATGGGCCGCTATCTGCTGGCTTGCACCTTCTTTGAAGCCATCATTGCTCCCTGCCTGAGCCGAAACATTCGCAATGACATCACCATCTACGGCAAGCAGGGCACCAGCAGCGTGGTCAACAGCTCAAACCGCCACGTGCTGCAAAACTGTGCTCGTCTGGCTGTGGCCAACAACTATGAAGTCAGTGAGTTTATTAACCAATAGAAAAACCTAAGACATGAGAACCCCGTTTAAGCACATCGCCCTACTTACAGCCACAAGTCTTCTGTCCTTAACCGCCTGGGCACAAAGTGATTCCACCCTTTTTATGAAGCAATTGTGCAACATCAATGGAGTCAGCCAAGTGCAGCGGCTCGACACCGACCAGTTTCACGAGAAATACGCCCTGAAGTTCCGCCAGTTTGTTGACGGAAACAATGCCGACAAGGGAACATTCGACGAGCGGCTCTTCATCGGATTCAAGGGATATGACCACCCCACCGTGCTTGTCACCGAGGGCTACTATGCCTACTACGGTGAACGGCAAAGTTACACCGAGGAACTGTGCCAGCTGTTCGATGCCAACGTGGTGCTGTGTGAATATCGATACTTTGGCGAATCGGTGCCGCAACCTACCAACTGGGACTACATGACGGTGGACAACTCGCTGCGTGACTACCATCGCATTCGCCAGGCACTGGGCACACTATTCAGGGGCAAATGGATTTCCACAGGCATCAGCAAAGGCGGACAGACTACGATGTTCTACCGTGCCACCTACCCCGACGACGTGGATGTCAGTGTCAGCTATGTGGCTCCGCTGAACCGAGCCGTAGAAGACGGACGGCACGAAAAATTCCTGGCCAAGACCGTTGGCACAAAAGAGGAACGTGCCGCCATCCTGAAGGCACAGCAACAGCTGATGATGCGAAAGCCACAGCTGATGCCGCTGTTCAACGCACATTGCAAGGAAAGGGGCTACCAGTTCTACATCTCCAATGAAGACATCTACGACTACTGCGTGCTGGAATATCCCTTTGCCTTGTGGCAATGGGGTACACCCGTCAGCACCATTCCACCAGAAGAAGCCACCGACAAGGAGTGGTTCAGCAACCTGATGGAAATGGCAGAACCAGACTACTTCAGCTATCCCAACAAATACATGCCTTTCGATGTGCAAGCATCCCGTGAACTGGGCTACTACGGCTACTCGCTGAAAGCCATCAAAAAATGGAGTTCGCTCAAAAACACCAAGGGCTACCTCCGTCAGCTGATGCTGCCCGACAGCCTCCGTCACTACGATTTTGACCCCACACTCTATGAGCGTACCCTCAAGTACCTGAAAGAAGAAGACCCGCGACACATATTTATATATGGGGAGAACGACCCGTGGTCGGCCAGCGGCGTATGCACCTGGCTCAACTGCAAACGGAAACAAAACATGCGCATCTATGTGCAACCCCGGGGCAGCCACAGAGCACGCATCGGCAACATGCCGGAAGACATGAAACAGGAAATCGTCAGCCGCCTTTCCGAATGGCTGAAATAGGGTTGGCACGGGATTTGCAAGAATAACCCACAAAACCACACTGCATGAACAACTACTCAGATACATTCAACCAGATTCTATCCTACTCCAAGGAAGAAGCGCTTCGACTAAACAACGATTACATCGGCCCCGAACACCTGATGCTGGGACTGCTCCGCGACGGCAACAACCAGGCTGTGGAAACCCTGCAGCACAAGTTTCTCGTCAACCTGAGCAACCTGAAAAAGCAGCTGGAAAAGCATGTGCAAGACATGACAGGCGACCTCTACACCACCGACATTTCCTTCAACACACTGTCGTCAACCATCCTGCGACTCAGCATCCTTGAGTCACGGAAAACAAAGAGCAAGGAAAGTCTGCCTGAACACCTGCTGCTGGCCATCATGAAGCACGGCAACAACTTGGCAGCTAAATTGTTGTCAGACTGCGACGTGACCTATACAGAACTCTTCAATAGTCTCTTCCAACCTGCATCCCACCCCAAAAACTCTGGTGTGGATTACGATGAAGAAGACGAAGAAGAACAAGCCCCTGCCGACAAGAAATCAGGCACATCGACTGGTCAGAAAAAGAAGACGGAAAAGAAAAGCAACTCTGACCACCCCGCCATCGACAACTATGGCTTCGACCTGACCAAAGCCGCAGCTGAAGGCAAACTCGACCCCGTTGTGGGTCGTGAAAAAGAGATAGAACGACTGGCACAGATTCTCTCACGCCGCAAGAAGAACAACCCTATACTCATCGGAGAACCCGGTGTCGGAAAGAGTGCCATCGTGGAAGGGCTGGCCCTGAGAATCAGCGAGCGGCGAGTGTCGCGCATCCTGTTCAACAAGAAGATTATCTCTCTCGACCTCTCCACCGTGGTGGCTGGCACAAAATACCGTGGCCAGTTTGAAGAACGCATGAAGAGCATCATCAACGAGCTGAAATCCAACCCTGACCTCATCGTCTTTATCGACGAAATCCATACCATCGTCGGTGCCGGCAACCAGGCTGGACAGATGGATGCAGCCAACATGATGAAACCAGCCCTGGCACGCGGCGAACTGCAATGCATAGGAGCCACCACGCTGGACGAATACCGCAAGAACATAGAAAAGGACGGAGCCTTGGAACGCCGCTTCCAGAAGGTTGTCGTGGAACAGACCACTCCTGAAGAAACGCTGGAAATCCTCCACAACATCAAAGACCGCTACGAAGAACACCACAACGTGGCCTACACCGATGAAGCACTGGAAGCCTGTGTCAAATTGACAGAACGCTACGTCACCGACCGCAGCTTCCCAGACAAGGCCATCGACGCGCTGGACGAAGTGGGTTCTCGCGTACATATTAATAATATTACTGTGCCCAGAGAGATTGAGGAGAAAGAAGAAGAACTCTCCACGGCACAGCACAACCAAGAAGAAGCCGTCAGAGGACAGAACTACGAGCTGGCAGCCAATTTCCGCGACCGTGTCCGTCTGCTCAGCGACGAACTGCAGGAAATGAAACAGCAGTGGGAATCCACGCTGGAAGACAGCCGCATCACTGTCAGTGCTGACAAGGTGGCAGAGACCGTCTCCATGATGACAGGAATCCCCGTGCAGCGCATGGCGGCAGAAGAAGGCATCAAACTGAAAGGTATGCGGCAGGAACTCAAGCAGAAAGTCATTGCCCAAGACGCAGCCATCGACAAGCTGGTCAGTGCCATTCAGCGCAGCCGTGTTGGGCTGAAAGACCCTGCACGCCCCATCGGAGTCTTTATGTTCCTAGGTCCCACAGGAGTGGGCAAAACCTACCTGGCCAAGAAACTGGCCGAACACATGTTTGGCACAACCGATGCCCTGGTTCGCATCGACATGAGCGAATACATGGAGAAATTCACGGTCAGCCGCCTCGTCGGAGCACCTCCGGGCTACGTCGGCTACGAAGAGGGCGGAATGCTCACCGAGAAAGTGCGCCACAAGCCCTACTCCATCGTCCTGCTCGACGAGATAGAAAAAGCCCATCCCGACGTGTTCAACATCCTGCTGCAAGTTATGGACGACGGTCGGCTGACCGACAGCAACGGACGCACCGTTGACTTCCGCAACACCGTGATTATCATGACCAGCAATGTGGGCACTCGCCAGCTGAAGGAATTTGGCCGAGGCGTAGGCTTCTCTGCCATGGCCGGCAAAGACGACAAGGAAGTCAGCCGCACCGTCATCCAGAAAGCCCTCAACAAGCAGTTCTCGCCTGAATTTCTCAACCGCATCGATGAAATCATCACCTTCGACCAGCTTGAACTCGACAGCATCGTCCAGATTATCAATGTAGAACTGCAAGGACTCTACCAACGCATTGAGCAACTGGGCTACCACCTCGACATCACCGCCGAAGCCAAACGCTGGATTGCCGAACAGGGCTACGACAAGCAATTCGGAGCACGTCCTCTCCGCCGTGCCATCCAGCAACACCTCGAAGACGGCATCAGCGAACTCATCGTGGAACAGGAAATCCAACCAGGCAGCACGATTACGGCAACCCTGGCCGACGGAAAAATCAATATCTCCGTTTAATGAAATAGACAAAATGTCAGTTCCCCCAAAGGCTGGCATTTTTTTTGCGCATTATGCTGGAAAAACGTAAAAAACACAACAGAATATGCAACAAGGTAACATCGGGGTTACGACCGAGAACATCTTCCCCGTCATCAAAAAGTTTCTCTACAGCGACCATGAAATCTTTCTGCGCGAAATCGTCAGCAATGCCGTTGATGCCACACAGAAACTGAAAACCCTTGCCAGCAAGGGCGACCTGAAAGAAGAAGCTGGCGAACTCAGCGTGCACGTCACCATCAACAAGGAAGCCGGCACACTCACCGTCAGCGACCGAGGCATTGGCATGACCGAAGAGGAAATTGACAAGTACATCAATCAGATTGCCTTCTCAGGTGCCAACGACTTCCTCGACAAATACAAGGAAGATGCCAACGCCATCATCGGCCACTTCGGACTGGGCTTCTACTCCTCCTTCATGGTCAGCAAAAAAGTGGAAATCATCACCAAGAGCTGGCAGGAAGGCAGCAAAGCCGTGAAGTGGAGCTGCGACGGTAGCCCTGCCTTCACCATCGAGGACAGCGACAAGCAGGACCGTGGCACCGACATCGTGATGTATCTGGACGACGACTGCAAGGACTTCCTGGAAGACTACAAAATCAGCGAGCTGCTCCACAAATACTGCAAGTTCCTCCCCGTGCCCGTCATCTTCGGCAAGAAGAAAGACTGGATTGACGACCCCAGCGGCGAAAAGGACGACAAGGGCAATCCGAAGCGCAAAGAGATTGAAGTCGATAATGTCATCAACGACACTACCCCACTCTGGACCCGCAAACCAGCCGACCTGAAGGACGAAGACTACAAGGAATTCTACCGCAAACTCTACCCCATGAGCGACGAGCCGCTGTTCTGGATTCACCTCAACGTTGATTACCCCTTCAACCTCACGGGCATCCTCTATTTCCCCAAGGTGAAGAACCAGTTCGACCTGCAAAAGAACAAGATTCAGCTCTACTGCAACCAGGTCTTCGTCACCGACTCTGTGGAAGGCATTGTGCCTGAGTTCCTCACCCTGCTCCACGGTGTCATCGACTCGCCCGACATCCCGCTCAACGTCTCGCGTAGCTACCTGCAGAGCGACCAGAACGTGAAGAAGATTTCCAGCTACATCACCAAGAAAGTGTCCGACCGCCTCTCCAGCATCTTCAAGAACGACCGCAAGCAGTTCGAGGAGAAGTGGGACGACATCAAGATATTCATCGACTACGGAATGCTCTCCGACGAAACATTCTACGACAAGGCCAAGTCCTTCGCCCTGCTGAAGGACACTGAGGGCAAACACTACACCTACGACGAATACCAGACCCTCACGAAGGACAACCAGACCGACAAGGACGGCAACCTCATCTACCTCTATGCCCAGAACCGCGACGACCAATATACCTACATCGACGCAGCCCAGGCCAAAGGCTACAACGTCCTGCTGATGGACGGCCAACTGGATCCCGCCATGCTCGGCCTGCTGGAGCAGAAGCTGGAGAAGACCCGCTTCACCCGCGTCGATGGTGATGTCATTGACAAGCTCATCGTAAAAGATGACACCAAGAAGGAAGAACTACCCGAAGAGCAGAAAAAGACACTCACCGAGACCTTCAAGAACGCCCTGCCCACCCTCGACAAGACTGAATTTACGGTTGACGCGCAGCCTCTGGGTGAGACTGCAGCCCCCGTCGTCATCACCCAGAGTGAATACATGCGCCGCATGAAGGAGATGGGCCGTCTGCAGCCAGGCATGGCCTTCTACGGCGAAATGCCCGACATGCTCAACCTCGTGCTCAACACCGACCACCCGCTCATCAAGCAGACCATCACCGAGGCCAAACCCGAAATCGTCAGCCAGCTCATTGACCTCGCCCTGCTCCAGAACGGAATGCTTCGTGGCGAAGCCCTCACCCGTTTCGTCAAGCGCAGCGTGGAAATCATTAAGTAAAAAGGATTGAAGTTTAAAAATACTGCCTTATTGACTTTTATAATCGAGTAGGAGGTGAACACCAATCAAAGGTGTTCACCTCTTTTCATGTTCACTTGTCACACAATGTCTGAACAGACTCCAGTGGCAAAGTTCTGCCACCGCAATAACAATGTTTCAGCACCAAAGTATCAACGTTACAACACCGAAGTGTCAATGTTTCAACACTTCAGTGATAAAGTTCTGCCACCGCAGCAGGAGAACTGTGCGGCGGCAGTAGCAGAACTTTGCAACAGAGGTAGCAATGCATTGCCTCTGCCTTATATTCTAATGTGTTGCTTGCAAGTATTGCAAATCTCCATACCAATAGCTTGCTGTGCAACCACCATCAATCAGGAAGTCGGCACCGCTGATGAATCGGCCTCGGCTCGACATTAGGAACTCTGCCAAGTCGCCCACTTCATCGGGTGTTCCTGCACGACGGGCGGGCATTCCCTCTATCATCTTCAGATAGCCGTCCTTGCGCGGGCCATGCAACTCATCGTTGGCTAAAGGCGTGATGATGATGCCTGGAGAAATGCTGTTAATAGTAGCACCGCGACGGCCCCAACGGGTTGCCTCATACATCACACGGAACACATTGCAGCGTTTCGAATACTGATAAGCTTTCAGCGTGTCATTGATTTCCTTCAGGAATGGTAATGCTAATAGTTCATCTACAGGAGTCGTGGCCAGAGCCTCGTTCTGCTCTTGGGACAATGCTGGCAGACGATGACCGCTCTGTGAAGAGATAATCACACCACTTCCACCCTCGGCTATCACCTTTCCGAACTCCTCCAACAGTACACTTGTACCATAGAAATCCACACGCAGTATTTCTTCTACGGAAGCCTGCGAGGGCGATACGCCAGCGGCATTCACCAGGTTCGTCACCTCGCCTTTGCTAGTAGTCTGTAAAGCCTAAAAGTTGACTAAAGGGTACAAGTGTTTTAGTTTAACCCTTGCCTCTTCATTTGTAAACTGCCAGTCTACTCCCTTTTGCCTGTTGTTTCTATCGGTATGCCATTTCTCCAATTCCGCAT
>JAFTEV010000076.1 GCA_017453465.1 Bacteroidaceae bacterium
AAAAAATCAGATGGTTGTAGATTCGGTCGCTGGAGGTTTGGATGAAATGGAAACGCCGTACCCCTATACGAGATTACAGTTAAACGGAGTCTCAGTTAGCATCGCTAATGAGATGTGGACATAATCGCTGAATAGTTACGATAGCAGAAAAAAAACTAAATAAAAGTTAAAAGTTAAAATTTAAAAGTTAAAATGGCTTGTAGCGAACACTCCGCATGGCATTTTAACTTTTAACTCTTCACTTTTAACTAAAAAAAGTCGTACCTTTGTCGCGATAAGAAATCAGGAGAAAGAGAAATGAAGATACTCATTCTGAACGGCCCCAACCTGAACTTGCTCGGAAAGCGTGAACCAGGGATATATGGTAGCCGGGGCTTTGCTGACTACTATGACGAACTGGTACGTAGCTACCCCGACACGGAACTGAGCTACTATCAGTCGAACATCGAGGGGGAACTCATCAACGAGCTTCACCAGAAGGGCTATACATGGGACGGAATCATCTTGAATGCAGGGGCTTATACCCACACCAGCATTGCCCTGAGGGATGCTATATCGGCCATTACAGCACCTGTGGTAGAGGTTCACATCAGCAATGTGCACCAGCGTGAAGCCTTTCGACACCAGTCCATGATAAGTGCTGTATGCAAGGGTGTCATCTGTGGTTTTGGCCTCGACAGCTACCGCTTGGCACTCGAAGCTCTCATTCATCAGAAATAGCACCTCATCCCCCCCCCGTCACCATGCACAGCGATATACTCTTGTCCGACATAGCTCAGTTTCAAGACCATATAGATGATTACATCGGGGCACACATCGACCCCGAAGGTGACTACCTGCACCGTCTCTACAGGGCTACCCACCTGCACCTGCTCTATAGTCGCATGGCCAGCGGACACCTGCAAGGGCGCATCCTGAAGATGCTTACCCAGATGATTCGCCCCCACACTGTGCTCGAAATAGGCACTTACAGTGGTTACAGCGCACTCTGCCTGGCTGAAGGTCTGCCCCCACAAGGACACCTCCACACGATAGAAATCAATGATGAGCAAGAGGACTTTACCCGTCCCTGGCTGGAGAACTCGCCTTACGCTCAGCAGATTACCTTCCACATAGGCGATGCCTTGCAAGTCGTTCCTCGGCTGGGTCTCTGCTACGACCTCGTCTTTATTGATGCTGACAAGCGTTTCTATCAGGACTACTACGAACTCTCGCTTGAGTACCTCAATCCAGGGGGTTACATCTTGGCCGACAACACGCTCTGGGATGGTCATGTGCTGGAACCTCACCCTACTGACCCTCAGACTCGGAGCATACAAGCCTTCAACGAAGCCTTGGCTCAGGACTCCCGTGTGGAGAAGGTCATCCTGCCCCTGCGCGACGGACTTACCATCATCCGAAAACGCTGCACCACCCGCTGAAAATCGCTGTAGTGGTTTTCCTGCAATGATGCAGTGAGTTTTAAGTAACCTATGATAATTTTTTAACACGAATGATAATTTTTTTTAACACGAATGACACGAAATTACACGAAGTTATGCGGACTAAAAGAAATTACACAAAGCACCTCGGCGGTGACGAATGACACGAAAGCCTATGGGATGGTTTCGTGAAGTTTCGTAGCACTCCAAGTGCTCCTTCGTGCAATATGCATGGTTCGTGAAGCTTCGTGTAATTCGTGTTTCAAAAAAAAAGAATTTCGTGTTTTAAAATAACCTTCGTGCCAGCAAAAAAATAACACCAAATCATCATCAAAAAACAACTAAAGTATTGGAAACGAACAGACAAAACAAGATAGCACGCCTCATCCAGAAGGACCTGGCCACCATCTTTCAGCAACAGACACGCAAGACACACGGCATACTTGTGTCGGTCAGCGTGGTCAGAATCAGCCCCGACCTTAGTGTGGCCAAGGCTTACCTCAGCATCTACCCCTCGGAGAAGGCTCAAGAGATACTCGACAACATCAATGCCCATAACAGCCAGATACGCTACGAACTGGGCACACTGGAAAGGCATCAGCTACGCATCATACCCGAACTGAAGTTCTTCCTCGACGATTCACTTGACTACGTGGATCACATCGACCAGCTCCTCAAGGAAGGTTAAACACTTCACATACAGCACACACAGAAGCATGAGTTTCCCGTTCTATATAGCACGCCGCTACCTCTTCTCCAAGAAGTCACACTCTGCCATCAACATCATCAGCGGAGTCAGCATCAGCGGCATAGCCATAGCTACCGCTGCCCTCATCTGCATACTGAGCGTATTCAACGGATTTGAGGACATGGTGGCACAGCTCTTCACGGCCTTCGACCCTCCCCTGAAAATCTTGCCCACAGAAGGGAAGTACATGGCAGCTGATGAACCCGAACTGGAGGCTCTGCGCAAGAATCCCAACATAGCCGTCTATACCGAAGTGGTTGAGGATAACGCACTTCTGCTTATCAACAATCGTCAGGCTATGGCCACCATCAAGGGTGTGGACGACAACTTCACCAGCCTTACTCGCATCGAGGACATCCTCTACGGTGACGGCACTTTCCAGCTACACGCTGACATCCTGGACTACGGCATAGCTGGCACAGGTCTCCTGCAACAGCTGTCCCTGCCTGTCAACTTTTCTGAACCCATACAGGTGTTTGCACCTCGCAGTGGAGAACGCATTGATATGACCGACCCTCGCGAAAGTTTCACACAGGAAGAACTCTTTTCGCCCAACGTAGGGTTCATGGTGAAACAGGGAAAATACGATAACCACTATGTCCTGACCAGCATCAGCTTTGCACGCCGTCTGTTTGAACGTCAAGGCTATGTGACAGCCGTAGAACTCAAGCTGAAGCCTGGCCTCACCACTTCGGCAGAAAAGCGCAACATAGCTCAGAAACTGGGTTCCCGCTATCAGGTGCTCGACCGATATGAACAGCAGGAAGGCACCTTCAAGATTATGAAGATAGAAAAGCTCATTTCCTACATCTTCCTCACGTTCATCCTGTTGATAGCCAGTTTCAACATCATTGGTTCCCTCTCCATGCTGATGATAGAGAAGAAGCAAGATGCCATCACCCTGCGCAGTCTGGGTGCCACACCACGCCAGATAACAGCTATCTTTATGCTGGAAGGGCGTCTCATTTCGCTTCTGGGAGCCGTCATTGGCATTGCCGTAGGTCTCACACTCTGCCTCTTGCAACAACACTACGGACTCATCCGTTTCGGTTCGCAGGAAGGCACCTACATCATTGATTCTTATCCCGTCAGCGTACACACCACTGACATCCTTCTGACTTTCCTGACGGTCATTCTGACAGGGTTCCTCTCGGTGTGGTACCCCGTCAAGTCGTTTACACAAAAAATGGAAAACTAATGAAAAATAAGGAGATAGAGGGAGTTAAAGGAGATATGTCGCTTTCAGCGACGGAGATA
This sequence comes from Bacteroidaceae bacterium, assembly GCA_017453465.1. Taxonomy (GTDB): domain Bacteria; phylum Bacteroidota; class Bacteroidia; order Bacteroidales; family Bacteroidaceae; genus Minthosoma. The sequence goes on from JAFTEV010000076.1 coordinate 3,427, forward strand.
AAGGACGTTACATAAGTTTAGTATCGTCTTATAACTCCTTCTATCTACTTTTAACTCCTTCTAACTCCCTAAAAATAAAAAAAACATAGTTATGAACAAAACCACATCTCTGCTGCTTCCCGCAGCATCAGCCCTTATCCTTGCCAGTTGTGGCGGATTTGGCAAGATTACCAGTGAAGACTTCACAGTGACCCCAACACCCCTGGAATACGTGGCAGGTGAAGTGCCAGCCACCATCAGTGCTAACATTCCAGCTAAGTTTATGCCCAAGAAAGGCATCGTGACCTGCACACCCGTCCTTAAGTGGGAAAGTGGCCAGGCAAAGGGCAACAGCGTTACGTTCCAAGGCGAGAAAGTTGAGGCCAACAACACCGTTATTTCTTATAAACAGGGAGGTACAGCCACCATGCGTGTGACTTACCCCTATCAGCAACCTATGGCCAAAAGCGAACTCTACATGCAGTTTGAAGCCAAGAAAGGCAGCAAGGACGTGAAGATACCCGAAGTGAAGATAGGTTACGGCGTACAGGCCACAGCAGCCCTCATCAGCGAAGCAGCTCGCACCAGCGGACAGTCTGTAGCAGCAGACAAGTTTCAGCGCATCATCAGTCAGAAACAGGAAGCAGCCGTCAAGTTCCTCATAGGTCAGGCTAACCTGCGTGGAAGCGAACTGAACAGCACCACGGTGAAGGACTTTATTGCCAAGATGAAGGAAATTAAGAACGACCAGAAAAGTCTTTCCCTCAAGAACGTAGAAGTAAGTGCCTACGCCTCTCCTGATGGCAAGTATGACTTCAACGAAAAGCTGGCAGAAAAGCGTGGTGACGTATCAGAAAAGTATGTAAACCAGCAGCTGAAGGCACAACAGCTTACCACTAATGTTGACACCAAATACACCGCAGAAGACTGGGACGGCTTCAAGGAACTTGTCAGTCAGTCGAACCTTCAGGACAAAGATGTCATCCTGCGTGTGCTCTCCATGTATCAGGACCCCGAACAGCGTGAACAGGAAATCAAGAACGTAGCCACAGTCTATAAGGAACTGGCCGATGCTGTATTGCCAGAACTCCGCCGTTCACGCCTCACCATTAACTACGACGTAATTGGCCGCAGTGATGCAGAAATAGCAGAACAGTTCAACGCAGATGCTACCAAGCTGAGCCTCGAAGAACTCATCTATGCTGGCAACAAGCTGGCCACTACAGATGCTGAAAAAGAAGCCTACTACAAGAAGGCTACCGACCTCTATCAGGGTGACTACCGTGCCTACAACAACCTGGGTGTACTCGCTATGAAACAGGGCAATACAGCCAAGGCAGCAGACTACTTCAAGCAAGCTCTCAGCAAGAACAATGCTGCACCCGAACCTAATGCCAACATGAGCACCATTGCCCTTCAGAACGGTGACTTCAAGTCTGCTGAAACCTACGCAGCAAAAGGCACTACCGCTCCTGCCGCTGATGAGACCTTGGGCAACCTCTACATCGCACAAGGCAAGTATGACCAGGCTGCTGCAAAACTCGCTAACTCAAACACCAACAGTGCTGCTCTGGCACAGATTCTTTCCAAGAACTACACTGCTGCCAACAAGACCCTCAGCAACATCAAGGCTCCTAACGCACTCACATTCTACCTGAAAGCTATCGTAGGTGCACGTCAGAACGAACAGGCCGTAGTGCTCACCAACCTGAAACAAGCCGTACAGAAAGATGCTGCCTACAAGATTAAGGCACAGAACGACTGCGAGTTCGTCAATTTCCCTGATGCCATCAAAGCACTCTAAACATTGCATTCGCATTCTTAATGAATATCCTCAAAAACACTTTTCTTTTACCACTGATGGCCATGCTCCTGTTCCTTACGGGGTGTGGCCCCAGTGGTAACAACTTCCAACTACAAGGCGAGTTCACAGGCATGAAAGCAGGTGAACTTTACCTCTTCAACCCCAACGACCCACAAGGTCGCATCGACACACTCCACATCGTAAACTACCACTTCAGCTACGAAGGAACAACCGAAGACACCATCCCCCTTATTCTTCTGTTCCCCAACGCCGTAGAACACGTTATATTCGTCAGTCCAGCCACATCACTCCGATACACAGCTGCTGCCAATGACCTGAAAAACTACCACATCGAGGGTTCAGCAGAAAATGACTTGATGAACCAGTTCCGCACAGAAACCTCCTCGCTAAAGGAAAAACAAATACCCAACACAGCTCGTCAGTACATCAAGGACAACCCTACCTCACCCGTATCGCTCTATCTCTTTGACCGTTACTTCCTGCAATCACAAAGCAGCACCCCATCACAGATTACCTCAATCCTGAAACTGCTGAAGCCACACCACCCCGACAACCGACTCCTTCTTTCTGCCGAAGGACTTCTGAAAAACGCAGACCTCCTGAAGAAAGGCAACACTGTGCCCAACGTCACACTTACCCCAGCATCCCGCAAAACGCAGAAACTCTGGGACAAGTCCACCAAAGACTATACGCTCATCTTCTTCTGGTCCACATGGCTCTCCAACGGTTACGACATACTTTATAAAATACGTCAGCTACAGGAAACCAACAAAGAAACAATGCGCACAGTAGGCTTTTCGCTTGATAATGAACGCTATCGCTGGGAAGACCTCACCCGACGCGATTCTCTCCTGATTGACCACTCCTGCGATGGCCTCTCTTGGTCATCTCCCACCATACAGCAGATAGGGCTTCAGACCCTCCCCTTCTACCTCATTACAGACCGCACACACCGCATCCTCACCACTGGTACCAACATGGACCAACTCTCCAAGGATGTCACTAAATATGTAAAAAATTGAAGATTGAAGATTGAAATGAGGAGTTAAGTAGTTAGGGGAGTTAAGTAGTTAAGCCAATACATAAGCTCCGTAACGGCTTAACTCCTGTCCGAAGGACGAGTGAAACGATAACTCCTTAACTCCTTAACTTCTAAAAATAAATTGTCCAATTATGAACTCATTAGAAAAAATTTTTGCAGAAAAACTGCTGAAGGTCAAAGCTATCAAGCTTCAACCTGACAACCCATTTACATGGGCAAGTGGATGGAAATCACCCTTCTATTGCGACAACCGCAAAACTCTTTCCTATCCTGACCTCCGCACCTTCGTCAAGACAGAGCTTTCACGGCTCATCCTTGAAAACTTTCAAGACGTAGATGCCATAGCAGGAGTAGCTACAGGAGCCATCCCACAGGGAGCACTCGTAGCCGACACACTGGCCAAACCCTTTGTCTATGTGCGCAGTAAACCTAAAGACCATGGACTGGAAAACCTCATTGAAGGTGAACTGAAGCCAGGCATGAAGGTCGTGGTAGTGGAAGACCTCATCTCCACAGGAGGCAGCTCCCTGAAAGCCGTAGAAGCCATACGCAACAACGGTTGTGAAGTTATCGGCATGGTAGCCAGCTACACTTACGGATTCCCTGTAGCAGAAAAAGCATTCAAGGAAGCCAAGGTGCAGCTCCTCACCCTCACCAACTACGAAGCTGTGCTTGACGTAGCACTCGAAATAGGATATATTACTAACGATCAGGTTCCTGTGCTTGACGAATGGCGCAGAGACCCAGCACACTGGATGGCATAATGGCAAAGTACGAAAGCAGCGTAAAGCAAATCAATCACCCCGTGGAAAGCGTCTATGCTAAAATTTCTAATCTCAACAACCTTTCCATCATCAAAGAACGCATCAACGACCCCATCATTCGTGAGCAGATACCTGCTGATAAGCTGGAGCAAGTGTCTGACACCATCAATAAGATGGAATTTACCGCAGATACAGTCAGCTGTGACGCAGGTATGATTGGAAACATTGCTGTCGAGATTGTTGAACGTGAAGAAAACAAATGCGTTAAGTATCAATCCACCAGTTCCCCAGTCAGCTTCACGTTCTGGGTGCAGGTACTCCCCACCAGCGACACCACCAGCAAGATGAAGCTCACCCTCGATGCCGACCTTAACTTCTTCATGAAGCAAATGTTCGACAAACCCCTACGTGAGGGCATAGAAAAAATGGCCGACATGATGGCCATGATTCCCTATAACTAATTAGGAATGAGGAATTAGGAATTGATACTCCAATTGTGAATTATCAATTGTCAAATTGTAAATTGTTCAATTGTCCAATTATGAATACCACCAAGCTCTGGACGAAAAACGTCCAAATGACAGCTGAGATAGAGAAGTTTACCGTAGGTCGTGACCGCGAAATGGACCTCTACCTCGCCAAGTATGATGTGCTGGGTTCTATGGCCCACATCACGATGCTGGAGACCATCAACCTCTTGACAAAGGAGGAACTTCAGCTGTTGCTACAGGAGTTGAAGGCTATCTATGCACAGTGTGAACGCGGAGAATTTGTGATTGAAGAAGGTGTGGAAGATGTTCACAGTCAAGTAGAACTCATGCTGACACGCAAGCTGGGCGACATAGGCAAGAAAATCCATTCAGGACGCTCACGCAATGACCAAGTGCTGGTTGACCTCAAGCTCTTTATTCGTGACCAAATCAGGGAACTTGCAGACTTGGTGAAGAATCTCTTCGATGAACTTATTCAGCAGTCCAACCGTTATAAAGATGTACTGATGCCAGGCTACACCCACTTGCAAGTGGCTATGCCTTCCAGCTTCGGACTCTGGTTTGGAGCATACGCTGAAAGCCTTGTCGATGATATGCAGTACCTCCTTGCAGCCTGGAAAATCACGAACCGCAACCCCCTTGGCAGTGCAGCAGGCTATGGCAGCAGTTTTCCCCTAAATCGTCAACTGACTACCGACCTTCTGGGCTTTGACTCTATGGACTACAACGTCATTTATGCTCAGATGGGACGCGGCAAGACAGAACGCAACGTAGCCTTCTCTATGGCCACCATAGCTGGCACTTTGGCAAAACTTGCCTTTGATGCTTGTATGTTCAATTCCCAGAACTTCGGCTTTGTCAAGTTACCAGCAGACTGCACCACAGGTTCCAGCATCATGCCCCACAAGAAGAACCCTGATGTATTTGAGTTGACACGAGCCAAGTGTAACAAGTTGCAGTCTCTTCCCGTCACAGTCACCATGATTATGAACAACTTGCCCGTAGGCTACTTCCGCGACTTGCAAATCATCAAGGAAGTCTTCCTGCCTGCTTTCGACGACCTGAAAGACTGTCTTCAGATGGCCACCTACATTATTAATAAGATGGAGGTGAACCCTCATATTCTCGACAATCCCATCTACGACCCCATCTTCTCTGTGGAGGAGGTCAATCGCTTAGCAGCAGCTGGAATGCCTTTCCGCGATGCCTACAAGAAAGTAGGACTTGACATCGAGGCAGGTAACTTCACTCCAGACAAGCACATCCACCACACCCATGCTGGCTCCATAGGCAACCTCTGCAACGACAAGATTCAGGCACTGATGGATGACGTGGTAAACGGTTTCAAGTTTGAGAAGATGGAACAAGCCATCAAAAATTTAACGCTATGATTTACAACTATTGCGGACATTCGGGAGTGCAGCTCCCTGTGCTGAGCCTCGGCTTGTGGCACAACTTCGGTAGTGTTGACGACTTCAATGTGGCCACACAGATGATTCTGCGTGCTTTCGATGCGGGCATCTGCCACTTCGACCTTGCCAACAACTATGGCCCTGTGCCTGGTTCAGCAGAAACCAACTTCGGTAGAATCCTGAAGAACAACCTTGCCAGCCATCGCGACGAAATGTTTATCTCCAACAAGGCAGGACACGATATGTGGCCAGGAGTCTATGGCACAGGTTCTTCACGCAAAAACCTCATGGCCAGTTGCGACCAGAGCCTTCGCCGCTGCGGGCTGGACTACTTCGATGTGTTCTACAGTCACCGCTACGATGGTGTGACCCCCGTAGAGGAGACCATGCAAGCTCTCATCGACCTTGTGCGACAGGGCAAAGCGCTCTATGTAGGCATCTCCAAATATCCTGCCGACAAGCAGCAGCTGGCCTACGACATCTTGCGCGAAGCCCATGTACCTTGTCTCATTTCGCAATACCGTCACTCCATGTTCGACCGCAAGGCACAACAGGCAAACTTCCAGATAGCAGCCGACAATGGTAGTGGCATCATCTGTTTCTCTCCCCTTGCTCAGGGTCTGTTGACGGGAAAATATGACAACGGCATACCTGCCAACTCCCGTGCAGCCAAAGCATCAGGCTTCTTGCAGCAAAGCCAAGTCACCCCAGAACGCATCGAAGCAGCACGCAAACTGGGACAGATAGCAAAACGTCGCAGTCAGTCCATGGCACAAATGGCACTTGCATGGGTGCTGAGCGATGAGCGAGTCACCAGCTGCATTATTGGCACAAGCAGTGTGGCACAGCTGGAGAATAATCTGCAAACATTGGAAAACCTACATTTCTCAACTGAAGAACTTCATGAAATCGATGAAATCATCTCTGACCCGAAACTTTCTTTTTAGCCTTGCATTGCTGGCGTGTAGTGGTTGCACCAAAGACATGGTGACCAGCACATATTCTACGGAGCACTACGTCAATGTCTATTTCGACCCCATTTCTGCTTACCTCCCCCTCATGCAGGTGCTGGGCAGTCCAGGCTTTGGCAATCCAGGGCAATATGCCACATTGCGACGGTCAAGCACGAAAATCACCATCACCTCAGCCACAGGTGCCACCGAGTACACAGATGCAGTCATTATGAAAGGCTCCTACGGTTGTGGCGGACTCATCATCGGCACCAACTACGACAGCCAGTATTATGCCTACGACCTGGCTTGCCCCAACTGCAACCAAGCCCAGTATCGCCTCACTGTCCCCTTCGACGGCACAGGCATTGTGACCTGCAACCACTGCAAGATTTCGTATGACCTCAACAACGGCACCATTCGCAGCACAGAGGGGAACACCATCCACCCCACCCCTCGCAGTCTGCTGCGCTACCGCATCACCTATTCAGGAACGTTTCTGAATGTGTACAATTAGCCTTTATCACCAACTCAAGCAGGTACTGACACAGAGCGGAATGGACGAGCGGGAAGCCTCGGCCATAACCCTGATGCTGATTGAAGAAAAGACAGGACTTAGCCGCACCCAGATTCTCACTTCCGCAGCCACCGCCCACTGTGCAGACCTACTTCCCCTTGCACAGCAGGTAGCCAGAGGTGTGCCCGTGCAGTATGTCCTTGGTTATGCCTACTTCTGTGGCATGAAGTTCCGCGTCACTCCCAGTGTACTCATTCCGCGACCCGAAACCGAAGAACTGGTGGAGTGGGTAATCTCCAGTGTAAAAAGATACGGAGCAGAACCCCGCATCCTTGACGTTGGTACAGGTTCAGGTTGCATAGCCATCACCCTTGCAAAGCGCATTCCTACAGCCCATGTCACAGCTCTCGACATCAGTGCAGAAGCCCTGCAGGTAGCTCGCAGGAATGCCGAAGCCCTCCATGCCGAGGTACGTTTTCAGCAGCTCGACATACTCCACCAGCAACCGCAAGGCACCTACGACCTCATTGTTTCCAATCCCCCCTATGTCTGCGAAAGCGAGAAAGCAACCATGGAGCGGAATGTGCTTGACCACGAACCCCACCTTGCCCTCTTCGTCCCCGATGCCTCCCCCCTCCTTTTCTACGAAGCCATAGCCCGTCAAGCCCTCACCCCCCTCACCCCTAATGGCCAGCTCTACTTTGAAATCAATCGTCAATACGGCACAGCCCTCACCACCCTGCTCCACAGCCTTGGCTACACCGACATCCAGCTCCGCAGGGACCACTTTGGCAATGACCGAATGATACAATGCACAATTAACAATTAACAATTCACAATTTGAGTATGAAACTTCGGACAGCAGTAACGCCAGCTATACATACTCCAATTGTGAATTGTGAATTATGAATTAAAAATTCCCTCATGTCTCTCACCTACTCTTCCCCCATCTTTGGCCCCGTCCACAGCCGTCGTCTCGGCGTATCTTTAGGCATAAACCTCCTGCCCGCAGACGGAAAAATGTGTTCCTTCGACTGCATCTATTGCGAATGCGGATTCAACCACGACTTTCGCCCCAAGCAACCCATGCCCAAACGGGAGGAAGTAGCCCGTGCCCTCGAAACACAGCTACAGAAGATGCAGACAGAAGGCCCCGCACCCGATGTCCTCACCTTTGCCGGCAACGGAGAACCCACGCTGCATCCTCACTTCCCTGAAATCATCGACGACACCCTGCGTCTGCGTGACCAATACTTTCCCCAGGCCAAAGTCAGTGTCCTCACCAATGCCACCCAGACACAGCGTCCTGCCGTCTTTGAAGCCCTGCGCCGTGTTGACAACAACATCTGCAAGCTCGACACCATTCAGCCCGACTACATTCGTCTGGTTGACCAGCCCTGTGCGGCCTACGATGTAGAAGCCATCCTCGACCGCCTCATTGCCTTTGGCCAAGACTGCATCATCCAGACCATGTTCATGCAGGGCCAGTACCAAGGCCAATCGGTTGACAACACTACACCCCACTATGTCCTGCCCTGGCTCTCAGCCCTCCAGCTCATCCAGCCCCGCGAAGTGATGATTTACACCCTCGACCGTGAACCCCCACTCGGTACCTCCACCCTTCAGAAGGCCACCCACGAACAACTCGACAGCATTGCAACCCAAGTGCGCAGCCTCGGCCTCCCCTGTAGTGTGGCGTACTAAGCGGGGCTGCCGTTACGCAAAGCATGACCTCGAAGAGGTCGCACTTCACTGAATAACCCATGGTAAGACTGCGTCAAGCAGACTCACCATGGGTGTTGCATAGATAGGGGTATATATACGTGGCACTTCGGTAGATGTGCCACACCATCGCAGATGGTACATACGGCATGGTGCATAACTACCTCCCGCAGAGGGGAGGTGTGGCACATCTACCGAAGTGCCAAAGCTTGTACTTGTCTGCCCTATCACCCATGGTGAGCCTGCTTGACGCAGTCTTACCATGGGTTAATCAGAGTGTGACCTCTTCGAGGTCGGAACTATGCTAAACGAAAACTTATGAGCCATAATTTTCGTTTTTTTGAGGTTAACTTACAAGGCAAGGCGGAAGCCAAGGTTATTGAACGAGACCGTGGGCGAACAGCTGCCTCGAACCGTCACACGACAGTTTGCGGCTGTGTCCTCCTCCTCCCAGTTAGCACCGTCCCAGCTACCACCACGGATTACGCGGAGAAAGCCGGATGCAGCCCCTGTGGGATTAGACTGAGCAGAAGATGAATAGCTACCAGACCAATCTTGGCACCATTCATGCACGTTGCCGCTCATGTCATAGAGGCCAAGCTCGTTGGCTTGCTTCGTGCCTACCTCATGGGTCTTCCAGCCGCTATTCTCCGTGTACCATGCCACATCGCCGATGGTGTTGCTGCCGCTGTACTTGTAGCCCTGGCTCTTCGTGCCGCCGCGTGCCGCAAACTCCCACTCGGCCTCGGTGGGCAGACGGAAGGTCTTGCCCGTCAGCGCGTTCAGCTTCGTGATGAACTCTTGGCAGTCGTTCCAGCTTACCTTTTCCACTGGCAGGTTGTTACCCTGCCAGAAGGAAGGATTGCTGCCCATGACGGTTTTCCACAAGGCCTGTGTCACCTCGGTCTCGCCTATCTGATAGTTGCTCAGGGTCACGTTGTGCACGGGGGCTTCATCATCGTAAGCATCGGCATCGTAGTTGGTGCCGGAGCTGCTCGTCTTCTGTGCACCCATCAAGAACGTGCCACCTGTGACGGAAACCATCTTGAACGACACGCTGTTCACCGTGTAGGTGGTGATGTCTGTAGCCGAAGAAGAGCAAACGGCGCGAACAGAATAACCATAGCAACGGGGGAGGTTACTGCTCCGAGTCACTTCAGACCCATTCGAACTGCAGTTCACATACCATGCAACGGTCGGATTGAACTTATTTAGCGAACTCGACCAAAGCTTGACGTTGCTACCCACATAATCAACTGAACTGCCTCGATAATACCCAGCAGCGTGCAAGAAAATGGAATTTCCAGAAGGTCCTTCTACTTTAAAGCCCTTCACATCGTTCAAGGTAGTCCAAGTCCATTTGCACTTTTCGCGGAGTTCTGTCAGCTCATCATCGGTCGGCATACGCCATGTGCCGCCCCAATTAGCATGAGCGGCATCATCTTCAAGGTCAAGTTGGTTTTTGTTGTCGGGAGCCGTGTAGCTGTAATCGGACGAGGTGTTGTATTTGGTCAAAGTCTTTTCAGTGCCTTGGCACCATTTGTAGGTGCTCCAGCTGTAGTCTGTCTTTGTTGTAGTCTCGCCCCAAGCAAAATAGTCGCCGTATTCTTCGGGAGCATTTGCGCCGATGTTCATGGTCGCCCACTTCACGGAGAGGCCAAGGTCAACGTATGCATGAGTTGGGGTTGGGGTTGGAGCTGTACCGCCCACGGTCACCTCGCAGGTGGCAGAAGCTCCGAAGCCGTCAAGGGCGGTGCAGGTGATGGTGGCGGTGCCTTCGCCAACGGCTTCCACGGTGCCTCGATTGGAAACTGTCACTACATCTTCGTCGCTGCTTACCCACTCGTATGAAGTATTATCTGCATCGGCTGGAGATACTGTGGCCGTCAGGCGCACGGGGTCGCTGTCAAGCTGCAAGGCAAGCGAGGTCTGGCTGAGTGTGATGCTTTCCACGGGCTGGATAGGCTGGTTGTAGTAGGTCTGCACATTGCTTACATCTGGAGCCTTCACTACGAGGTAGCTTTTGTCGGCGGGCAGGAAGATGACCTTGAGATAAGTGGCAGCACGGCCAGCTGAATTGAAGAAGAGGATGCAGCCCTGCGAAGGCAGGAACTTGTAGGTGTAGCCCTTGCCGTAGTCGGTGGTGCCGTCGGAGTTGAGCGTGAAGCTGTCTGTTTTGGAACGGTACCACGTGCCAGCCAGCATATTGTAATCCACATAGTAGTGGTTCACTTCGGGGCCAACGACTTCGGTCGTGCCTGTGAGATAACCGTCAATCACCATGGTCACGTCGCCCACATCGAGCACGGTGTTGTGGTTCAGGTCGCCGTTAATGACTTGTGCACCCATGGACATGGGTAGCAGTGCGGCTGCAAGAAGCAGCAGGGTGTGTTTAATCTTGTTCATTGTCTTGATTTGTTGGAATAAGAAAAGGCGTGTAACCATTCAATGCTTATTTTCTACTTTGGGTTACCGGCAAGTGACCTTACAACTAAACAAGCAAGAACAGCTCACGCCCATTGGACGTGAACCTTCTGTACAGCTTGTTCTCAGTTGTGAATATTTGCCGGTATTCAAAGTAGAGAGAACAAGAGCAGAAAGCTCTATATCAATAAGTAAGAAATGGGAACAAGGGCCTTTTTAAGTGAATAAAAATTGGTTGTTTAGTTCCCTTATGGGCGAGCCGCACCTGTGTGGCTGCATTCCGATGTGTGTTTCTGTACTGTCTGGTTCTTGATGAATAGGTGTTTAAGTGGGTTCAACAATCGTGTTAACTGTAATTTCGCGGCAAAGATACAACCTCCGAGGCGGATTCGCAAATTTATGGACGGAAAAATGAGTATATAGCGGGATGGCAGTGCTTTTCTAATCAGCAAGAAAAGGACTCTTGTTGCGGGCAGACTTCAGTCCAAACGCAGACAGATTGGGCAGACTTTTTTCGGGGTGTTCAGACTAAAATTATTGGGTTCGGCAAAGAAAGTTGACGCAACGGCGTTGTTTTTATAAACATCGGCGTTGTTTTCAGAAACAACGTACATTGTTTTTACAAACAACGCCGTTGCGTCAACTTTTGTTCGCAGTGCCTGTGAGTTTTCTTTGAAGTGACAGTGAAAATAATGTCCTACGGGAGTGGTTTTGAATCCCTATATGGCTGGTTCTAAACTGATTTGTGACGGTGTTTAGGCTGCATTGCTTTGGGGGCGAAACAGGGTGGCGGGAATGTATGGTTGGAGGATTCTGGCACTTTATCAGCAAAACTGATAAGCATTATGTGAGAAATACTGTATCTTTGCTGGCGAAATCGTAAATAACAAAAGTGTATCGGTATGAAAACGATTTATGAATGCTCGCAAAGTAAGGGAGTAAAATGGATTACTGCCCTTTCCTTCTTGATGATTATTCTTGCTATCTTGCTGGAGATGTATTATGTTTCCCAGGGGATGGACGTGACGAAGGCAGTCGTTGTAACTGCCATTTTGCTTGTGGCCTCCATTTCCTGTTTCTTCGTGTTTCCTCTCTACATTGTTGCGGACGATGAGGGGATAGGTATTCGCACCTTCCTGCGAACCATACGGATTCGGTATGAAAACATTGACCACATTGAGCGGTTTGACAGCCAACACAGGTTGTTTGTGCAGGACGGGAAGATTGCCAAGGTGGGTGTGGGCAGCTCGTTGCAGGCGGGGCTGTTTGGTGTCACCAACACCATTCGGCTGTTTGGCATCGGTGGTGTGTTCGGGTATATTGGTTGGTTTCGCACGAAGGGCATCGGTACGTTCCGTTCATACGTGACTGATGCAAACAAGGTTTTCCTGATTTACCGCACGAAGGGTTTGCCTATTGCAATCAGTGTGAGTGAGCCAGATGAGTTTATGCCTTATTACATGAAAGGAGGCGCGAAATGAATCTCTTGTATGATTTCTCGTCGGCCCTGCTGCAAGCTCGGCAGCGCAAGGGTGTAACGCAAGAGCAGATTGCTTTTACGTTGGACATTTCGCAGGCTACCTACAATGCTTGGGAATGTGGGCATCGCATTTGTCCCTACAAGCACATTATTGCGCTTATCAGTTATTTTGACGATGAGCAGTTTACACGGCGGATGCTCAGAATCTTGCTGACATTGCAGCATAATATGGCTGGATTGAACCGAAAGTCTGCCACGGAACTTACTTCTTTCTACACGAAACTTGTCAAGTTGCTCGACGATGTAGTTTCGGATTGGCTTAATACGATTCACAATTAACGAAATCCGAATTACGAAATACGAAAGACCATCCGGATGGTTTGACTTCGTCGAGCTAAAGGTTCGTAATTCGTAATTCGTATTTCGTATTTCCTCATTGTCCTCTGGACTTTTTGCCTTTTTGCTGTGCTCAAACCATTGCTTTTTGTTAATAAAAGTGGTTTTTCTCTATAAATTTCATTAAAAAGCATGGTTTTAGGGCAATGAAGCCGAAAAATGTTCGTACTTTTGCCAGATAGGTTTGAGTTGATTTTGCAGCATTAAGAACGTATGAACGTTGAATTTGACGATATTGCTTTGGAAGAATTGTATGTAAATGGTACGACACGCAACCATGAGTACAAGCGACTTTCTAAGGATATTGTTAAGCGGTTTGTGAAAGTTGTTAACTATATCAAGGCCGTGAATAGGCTGGAAGATTTGTTTCTCATTAAGTCGCTTCATTATGAGAAAAAGAGAGGAAATTTGAAGGGTGTTGATGTTGTATGGATTAATGACCAATATCGCTTATTGTTCTATAGTTCTCCTGACGAAACAGGCATTGTTGTAAACGCATTGATATTTGAAATTTCTAAACATTATGAATAAGAAGAATTTGACTCCCTTTTTGGCTACTCATCCAGGCGAAATGATTCGGGATGAGCTGAAAGAGCGTGGCATGACGCAGAAATGGCTTGCTGCAGAAATGGATATGAAGCCATCTGTGCTTAGTGAGGTGATTCGTGGCAAGCGTTCAGTGTCTCGCCTGATGGCTGAGACGTTGGAAAGGGTTTTTAATATTCCTGCTGATGTTTGGATGAATCTTCAGGCACAGTATGACCGAGATGTGGCTGACATTGCTGAACGTGACAACCAGCATGAAACGATTCCTGTCACTATTCCCGTGCAGGACCGCAATTTGTTGCGCGAGATTGTGCGTAAGTTTGGCTGGGCTTGTATGCTTTAATTTTATTCGATGAGAGTTTAGAGGTTAAAGTTTGCCTTTTTGCTGTGCTCAAACCATTGCTTTTTGTTAATAAAAGTGGTTTTTCTCTATAAATTTCATTAAAAAGCATGGTTTTAGGGCAATGAAGCCGAAAAATGTTCGTACTTTTGCCGAATCTTTTGGTGCGGTATGTACGGTTGTACGGTTATGCGGTTGGACGGTTAGACGGTTGGACGGTTGTTCTACCGCAAACCATAAAACCACAAAACCGCAGAACCGCAAACCTGCAAAATCGCAGGACCGAGTTTTAACGATAGATGAATAGACGTTTTTTTGAAATAGCGATGCTCTGTCTGTCGGCTCTGATGCTGAATGCTTGTCTGAAGAAGGATGAGGACAGCGGTGAGTCGCATTGTGCCATTACTGCCTTTTCGGTGGGTAGCATTACGAGTTATGTGACGACGACGGATGGCAGTGGCAACAGTGTGACAACGAAACGGACGGTGGCGGGCAGCGACATTTTCTTTAGCATCGACCAGAAGGCGGGCACCATCACGAATGTGGATGAGCTGCCCAACTGGATTTCGCTGACAAAGGTGCTGCCTACGTTCAGCAGTTTTGGCGATGTGTTTTTAGTGGACGGCGATTATATTTATGGCATTACTTCGGGCACGGACTCTCTGGATGTGTCGGTGCCGAGGAAGTTGGCCTGTTTCTCGACGGACGGTCTGTATCGCAAGGATTATACGCTGACGATGAGGAAGCGGGCGGAGGTGTCGGACACGATTTTGTGGGAACGCCTTTCGGCTGCTGACTTGAAGTTGACGACTGGCCACAGGGCTTTGACGATGTCGGTCAGCTATAAGGATGCTGACGGCACGGACTCCCTGGTGCGCCGGATGTTTGTGTTTAGTGAGGACGAAGACGGCAGTCCTGCTGTCAGCAGTTCGCTGGACGGCGTTTCGTGGTTGCCCATGGAGGCTCTCGCGAGTGGTTCGGATAGGTTGGACTACCAATCTGTCACGGTGCATCAGGGCAAACTCTATGCGCTCAACGAACAGGGCTGGCTCTTTTCCTCTACGGAGCTGTCGAAGGGGCTGGTCTGGACAGAGGTGGGCGATGCGGGTTTGCAGCGTCTGCTGGGTTCGGATGGCTTGTATCTGTATGGCTATGATGGCACAAAGATTGTGGCCACGCGGGACTTGGAGAACTGGACGAGTGCGGGCGAACAAGACGTTGCTGCGTTGCCCGAACATAGTATCTATTGTTTTGCATCTACATCGAAGACCAACGGAGATTTGACCATGGTCATGATGGGCGGCATCACTTCGGTGGATGAGCAGCATGGTGTGACTTGGTATAAGACTTCGTCGCTCAACAGTGAGTATAATGAGCCTTGGAGTTATATCCAGGTGACGGGCGATAATGCTTACGGCTGTCCGCGACTGCTGGAGCAGAGCACTGTTTGTTATAATGGTTGCCTGTATGCTATGGGTCGCCGTTTGCAGTCGGATGGTTCGTACAAGTTTGAGGGTTTCTACCGCTCGGAGGATAATGGCATTGCATGGCATTTGCAAAAAACAAAGTGGCTGTTGCCAAAGGACTTGAATGCGGCTGATGGCCCTGCCAGCATCATGGTTATTGGAAACCGTGTGTATGTAGTGCAGATGGGAGGCCGCGTGTGGAGAGGAGAAATCTTGTAATTTTACAATTTGACAATTGATAATTCACAATTCACAATTCACAATTCACAATTTGAGTATCAACCGCATAACCGTATAACCGCAAAACCGCAAAACCGCAAGAATAGAATTGAAACTTGAGAATTTAAAAATATGGTATAGGCTTCGCCGAGCGATGGGTTCACTCTCTGTGTTCTCTGTCTTCTCTGTGCTCCTTGTGCTTCCTGCTTATTCTCAGACGGAGCTGGAGTACAAGATGGAAATCGGCGGAATGTTGGGTACCAGCACTTATCAGGGTGATGCGGGCGGAGGTCTGTATAAGAATGTGAATCTGGGTGCTGTTGCGATGGCGCGCTATAACCTGAATCCACGCATGGCCTTGAAGTTTGACATTGGCTATGGCGGCATTTCGGGCGACGGGTCGAAGAATGCCTATCCTGTGGAGGTGGACCGCGAGTCGCTGAAGTTCAAGAAGTCGGTGTTCGACTTGGGTTGTCAGTATGAGTTGCACTTTTGGGCTTTCGGCACGGGTGCAAGCTATAAGAATACACATAGGCTGGTGCCTTACATCCAGCTGGGGCTGGGCTTTACGGCTACGAAGGGTGCTTTCTCCCTGAACATCCCCGTGGGGTTTGGCATTAAGTATAAGGTGGCCAATCGTGTGAATGTGGGTCTGGACTGGACGGTGCGTTTCTCGCTGACCGATAAGCTGGACGGCATTGCCGACCCTTACAGGCTGAAGGGCGGTTTCCTGAAGAACAAGGATTCGTATTGCTGGACGATGGTGTATGTGTCATACGACTTTTGGCCTCGGTTGAGGAAGTGTAATAATGACTAATTTGACAATTGATAATGGGAAGGATAAGTCAAAAGTGAATAGTGAAAAGTGAATAGTGAAAAATCTAAGTTACTGAGGCTAAACGCAGCCTAATGGTGGCTAAACTGAAATTCAGATTTTTCACTTTTCACTCTTCACTTTTCACTCCCCTCCTATAAAAATGTGGAATTATGTATAAGGAACAGATAGATATGAACAGGGTGCCCAAGCATGTGGCATTCATTATGGACGGAAATGGACGCTGGGCTCAGGCTCGTGGCCATGAGCGCAGTTTTGGCCATTCGGCTGGTGCTGACAGGATGCACGACATCATGACGTGCGGGGCACGGCTGGGTATCAAGTATATGACGTATTATGCGTTCTCCACGGAGAACTGGAACAGGCCAGAGGCTGAGGTGAATTATTTGCTCGACTTGATGCTGAAGCATCTGGAAGAGGAAATCTTTGTGAAGAACAACATCCGCTTCACCATCATTGGCGACATTTCGCGTCTGCCCCAGCATCAGCAGGATGCTTGCAGGCAGCTGATGGAGCGCACAAAGAATAATGATGCTTCGTGCATGGTGGTGGCTTTCAGCTATTCTACTCGTTGGGAAATGCAACGGGCTGTGCGGCTGATGGCCGAGAAGGTGCAGCGTGGAGAGTTGAAGCCAGAGGACATCACGGCGGAGACGATTGACGAGCATCTGATGACGAACTTCATGCCTGAGCCAGAGTTGCTTGTCCGCACGGGTGGCGAAGAACGCTTGAGCAATTTCCTGTTGTGGCAGGCTGCCTATTCTGAGCTTTATTTCACTGACACGTATTGGCCAGACTTCGACGAGGAGTGTCTGTATAAGGCTATCGTGGATTACCAGCACCGTCAGCGCCGTTTCGGTAAGACGGGCGAACAGGTGGTAGAAGAGGCGAAGAATTTGACGATTTGACAATTTACAATTGGACAATTGATATGGGTAGTTAAGGAGTTAAGTAGTTATCGCTTCGCTCGTCCTTCGGACAGGAGTTAAGCCGTTACTGACATTCCGTATTGGTTAACTACTTAACTCCTTTAACTTCTTAACTCCTATATAATATAAAAACCGTAAAAACTCAAAATGATTAGATACCTATTCCTTTGCGCAGTGGCATTGTTTCTGGCTCCGCTCTCGGCGGATGCTCAGGACGATGTGCAGGTGAAGCCATCGGTAGTTTATGGGCAGGCTCGTAAGCTGGAGATTGGTGGCATCGCAGTGGAAGGCGTGAAGAATTATGAGGACTACGTGCTGATTGGTCTGTCGGGACTCTCGGTGGGCGAGGTTATTTCTTTTCCAGGCGATGAGATTACTGCTGCCGTGAAGCGGTACTGGAAGCATGGCTTGTTTTCTGCCGTGAAGATTGAGGCTGACAGCATCGTGGACAGCAAGGTCTATCTGAGGATTACGCTTGCCACACGGCCTCGCATCTCGAAAGTCAACATTTGGGGCGTGAAGAAGGGTGAGCAGAAGGACCTGGACGAAAAGATGGGACTCATCAAGGGTAATCAGGTTACGCCGAACATGATTGACAAGGCGAAGATTGTGGTGAAGAACTACTTTGCGGGCAAGGGATTCCGCAATGCCGATGTCGAGATTGTGCAGCACGATGACCCTGTACACAATGGTCAGCTGGTCTTGGATGTAAACATCGACAAGCACGAAAAGGTGAAGGTGCGGAAGATTTACATCACGGGTAATGAACACATCAAGACGAAGAAGTTCCACGGTGGTTTCTTCTCTGGCGGTCTGCTGAAGAAGACCAACGAGAAGGGTTTCAAGAGTCTGTTTAAGAAGAAGAAATTCATAGCCGAGAATTATGCCGAGGACAAGGAACGTGTGATTGAACGTTACAATGAGTTGGGCTACCGCGATGCCAACATTGTGAAGGACAGCGTGGTGGACAATGGCGACAACACGGTGGATGTGTATTTGGGCATTGATGAGGGCGATAAATATTATGTGCGCAATATCAGCTGGACGGGTAACACGATTTACAGCACTGATGCGCTGAACCGTGTGCTGAACATGAAGCGGGGCGATGTGTATAACCAGAAGCACATCAAGAACCGACTGAACGCAGACGATGATGCTGTGTCGAACTATTATTCTAATGAGGGCTATCTGTTCAATCAGGTTGTGCCCATCGAGGTGGGCGAAGACGGTGACAGCATTGACCTGGAAATTCGCATTGTTGAGGGCGTGCAGGCTTCTATCAACAAGATTAAGATATATGGTAACACGCGCGTGTATGAAGAAGTTGTGCGCCGTGAACTGAAGCTGAAGCCTGGAGACTTGTTCTCGATGGATGCGTTCAAGCAGACGTATCAGGAAATTGCCCAGATGGGACACTTTGCACCAGAGGCTCTGGAACCTAACAAGTGGATTAAGCCCGACCAGGTGAACGGAACGGTTGACCTCAGCATTGGTCTGACACCAAAGGCCAGCGACCAGATTGAGTTCTCGCTGGGTTGGGGACAGACGGGTGTGATTGGTAAGATTGGCTTGAAGTTTACCAACTTCTCCATGCGTAACTTGTTCTCGAAGAAAGGTGTGCGCCGAGGCTTCCTGCCGCAGGGCGATGCCCAGTCGCTGGAACTTTCGGGTTCTACCAATGGCCGCTACTATCAGTCGTACAGCATTTCATTCTCCGACAGCTGGTTTGGCAGGAAGCGTCCGAATATGTTCTCGGTCAGTGCCTTCTTCTCCCGTCAGACCGACGTGAGCAGTGCTTACTACAATTCCAGCTACTACAACAACTATTACTCCATGTTGTATGGCTACGGCAATTACAATTCCAGCTACTACAACAACTACTCCAACTTCTACGACCCCGACAAGTACATCATGTTGTTTGGCTTGTCTGTGGGTTGGGGTAAGCGTCTGAACTGGCCCGACAACAACTTCTATTTCCGCACGTCGCTGGGCTATACGCGCTATATGCTGAAGGACTGGGAGTATTTCTTGATAACCAATGGTAATTGCAACAACGTGAATCTGACGTTCTCGCTGGAACGCCAAAACATAGACAACCCGATTTATCCACGTCGTGGTTCGCAGATTTCCATGTCGGCATCGTTTACTCCGCCCTATTCGCTGTGGGATGGTGTGGATTATGCTCACTTGGCCACTTCTACGGCAGATGCGAATTACATGAGTGATATGCAGAAGAAGTATAAGTGGATAGAGTATCACAAGTGGTCGTTCAAGTCGAAGTTTTTCACACCGCTCTCCAGTGCGAAGAAGTGTTTTGTGCTGATGGCTCGTTTCGACTGTGGATTCTTGGGCTGTTACAACAAGAACAAGCGGTCGCCGTTTGAAACTTACTACATGGGTGGCGACGGTATGTCGGGATATTCCACCAGCTACTACTCTGAAACCATTGGTCTGCGTGGCTACGAAAACGGCTGTCTGACACCCTACGGCAGCGAGGGTTATGCTTATACCCGTATGTCGCTGGAGTTGAGATACCCGCTGATGCTCGACAACTCGACCAACATCTATGCCTTGGCTTTCCTGGAAGGCGGTAATGCGTGGAATCAGGTGAAGAGGTTCAATCCCTTCGACATGAAGCGGTCGGCAGGTGTGGGTGTGCGCCTCTTCCTCCCGATGGTAGGTCTGATGGGTATTGACTGGGCTTATGGTTTCGACAAGGTGTTTGGCTCGAAGAGCTATGCCGGCAGTCATTTCCATTTCATCCTCGGTCAGGAGTTTTAGGCTTGTGGGTGGGATTTCCACTACTCCCCATAGTGGTTTTGCTGCTTAACTTAGGTTTTTCCCTACATCGCGGAAATAAAATAATGCAGATATTTGCACCGAACTTTTAAAAACAGGAGATAATATGAAAAAGATTCTTTTGACAATAATGGTTGTTTTTGCGGGAGCTTTGGCAGCCAATGCGCAGAAGTTTGCGCTTGTTGACATGGAGTACATCTTGAAGCACGTGCCGGCTTACGAGCGTGCCAACGAACAGCTGAATCAGGTGAGCAAGAAGTGGGAAGGCGAGATTCAGGCTTTGCTCAACGAGGTGGAAACACTCTACAAGAAGTATCAGTCGGAATCGGTGTTCCTTTCCGACACGCAGAAGTCGAAGGCTGAAGAGGCTATCGTGGCCAAGGAGAAGGAGGCCAGCGAACTGAAGAAGAAGTATTTCGGTTCGGAGGGTGAACTCTTCAAGAAACGTCAGAGCCTGATGTCGCCCATTCAGGACGAAATCTACAATGCGGTAAAGGAAATCTGCGACAAGAAGGGCTACCAGCTTGTGCTGGACCGTGCTTCTGGCGGCAGCATCATCTATGCCTCGCCCAAGATTGACATCAGCGACGAAATACTTCAGCGACTGGGTTACAGCAATTAACAGAAACAATAATCACCAATAAACAAAGTATTAATAGAAAGACATGAAAAAAATTGTTTTCGCAGTGCTCTTGGCTTTGCCCATGAGCGTGTTCGCACAGAAGTTTGCACACGTTAATTCTGAACAGATTATACAGGCTATGCCTGAGTTTACGACTGCTCAGACCGAAGTTCAGAACCTTCAGAAGCAATATGAAGAGGAACTCCAGCGTATGCAGGACGAACTCAAGACAAAGAGCGACGATTTCGACAAGAATCAGGCTACACTGCCCGATGCCGTGAAGCAGCGTCGTCAGCAGGAATTGCAGGACCTCTACCAGCGTTTGCAACAGTACTACCAGACTTCTGAACAGGAACTCCAGAAGGCTCGTACAGAGAAGATGCAGACCATTCAGACAAAGGTCCTCAACGCCATTAAGGAAGTGGGTGCTGCTGGCCAGTATGTTTACGTGATGGATATTTCAAGCGGAATCCCCTACATCAGCGAAACGCTGTCAACCGATGTGACTGCCGAAGTAAAGGCTAAGCTCGGACTGAAATAATCCCCCAATACTTCACCCTGAAAAAATTGATGACTAAACACATCGCATTCATTACAGCGCTCCTCTTTGCTGCCATGGTTTCGGCACAAGAGGCAGTGCTTTCTGACTCTGCACTCAACTCAGTGGAACGAGTCATCATACAGCCTCAACGCTTTGGTTACCTAAGTTATACAGAGGTGCTGAGGGCTATGCCAGAGTATGAAACAGCCATCAAGAGCCTGGACGAACTGAAGCAGACCTACGACCAGGAACTGCTGCGGGCCGAGCAGGACTTCTCTCGCAAGTTCTACGAATTTGTGGACGGGCAGCAGGACTTCCCAGAGAACATCATGCTGAAGCGGCAAAAGGAGCTTCAGCAACTGATGAACGAAAGCATCAGCTTCAAGGAGGAAGCCAAGAAGCTGCTCACTCAGTCGGAGCAGGAACTGATGGCTCCGCTCCATGACAGGCTGAAGGACGTGCTCCGCAAGGTAGGTCTGGAGCGCAATTATTCGTTTATTCTCAACACCGACAACAACTCCTACCCCTTCATCAACACAACGGGAGAGGGTGAAGACTGTACCGACATCGTAAAAGAGAACCTTCAGAAGTGAGTGAAAACCCCAATCTTTCTGGTCCGATAGGTGTGTTCGACTCTGGCTTTGGTGGACTGACCATCCTTGACGGCATACGTCGCAAGATGCCGCAATACGATTACATCTATTTAGGCGATAATGCGCGTGCCCCCTACGGCACACGCTCTTTTGATATTGTCTATGAGTTCACTCTGCAAGCTGTTCAGAAACTTTTCTCTCTGGGCTGTCCGCTGGTCATTCTGGGCTGCAACACGGCTTCGGCCAAGGCTCTGCGCAGCATTCAGCAGAAATACCTGCCTGTGGCTGCTCCGACAAGACGTGTGCTGGGCGTAATTCGTCCCACGGCAGAAGTGGTTGGCACACTTTCTCGAACACGCCACATCGGTGTGTTGGCCACGGAGGGCACCATCAAGTCGGAGAGTTATAAGCTGGAAATCCAGAAGCTCTATCCTGGCACCACGGTGGTGGGTCAAGCCTGTCCCATGTGGGTTCCGCTGGTGGAGAACAACGAATTTGCCAGTGCGGGTGCAGACTACTTTGTGCGCGACAGCATCGAAAAGCTTCTGGCACAAGACTCCCTCATCGACACCATCATCTTGGGTTGTACCCACTATCCGCTCTTGCTTCCGAAGATAGAGAAATACTGTCCGCCACACATCAAGCTGGTTCCCCAGGGCCGCTACATTGCCGAGAGCCTCGAAGACTACCTGCATCGCCACACCGAGATGGACCAGCGCATTACCCGTGGCGCAACGTGCCAATACTACACCACAGAAAGCCGCACCAAGTTCAGAGAGTCTGCCGCCATCTTCCTGCACGAAGATGTGGAAGTGGAACGCATCACCCTCTGAGGCAAACGATAACCGTAAAAACCGCAATCCAATGGGCATCTATTCAGACCTTTTCCTTACATTCAGCAAGATTGGCAGCTTCACACTGGGCGGAGGCTACGCCATGGTGCCCGTGATGGAAAAGGAAATTGTCGATAAGAAAGGCTGGCTCACCCACGAAGAGTTTCTCGACATCCTCGTTGTGGCTCAGTCCACTCCTGGCCTCTTTGCCATCGACATGGCCTCCCACATCGGCTACAAATACCGAGGCACACTGGGCGGCATCGTCGGCGCATTGGGTGTGGCTGGCCCCAGCATCGTTGTCATCCTGCTCATCGCCATGTTTTTCCATGCCTTCAAGGGTAACATCTACGTCGAGAAAATCTTTATGGGCGTGCGCCCCTGCGTCGTGGCTCTCATCCTGGCACCCTGCTTCAAGATGGCCAAGTCAGCCAAGCTCAATCGTCACAACTGGTGGATTCCAGTGGTGTCCACCTTGCTCATCTGTGCCTTTGGAGTCAGCCCCATTTGGTGCATCCTTGCTGCTGGCATAGGCGGCTACATCTATGGTCGGCTGACCAGAACCACAGAACATTGACACTGCTATGATATTCCTGCAACTCTTCATCACATTCTCAAAGATAGGCATCTTCAACTTCGGCGGGGGCTATGCCATGCTCTCGCTCATACAGGACGAAGTGGTCAACAAGCACCACTGGCTCACGGTCTCCGAGTTTACCGACATCGTAGCTGTCAGCCAATCCACCCCAGGCCCCATTGGTATCAATGCCGCTACCTACACAGGCTACACCGCCGTCATCAATGCTGGCTACCCCCAGTGGGCAGCAGCCCTCTCAGCCGTTATGACCTCGTTGAGCATCATGTGGCTGCCTTTCATTCTGATGATTACCATCAGCAAATTCCTCTTGAAGCACAAAGACAGCCAGTGGATTAACGACATCTTCGCTACTCTGCGCCCAGCCATTGTGGGGCTGATAGCTGCTGCCGCCATCATGCTGATGAATCGCGAGAACTTCGGCTCTCCGTCCGAATCCACCTTTGTCTTCATCGTCAGCCTCGTCATCTTCTTTTTCTCCTTCATCGGCACCCGTCTCTTCAAGATTCACCCCATCTTGATGATTCTGCTCTGTGGCCTGGCCGGACTACTCATCTATTAAATGACAGAAACTGCAAACATATACACCCTGCCTTCAGGACTTCGTCTCATCCACGTGCCCTCCCATTCGCCCGTGGCCTACTGCGGCATCAGCATCGATGCTGGCACACGCGACGAACTCCCCACCGAGCAAGGCATGGCTCACTTCTGCGAACACATGATGTTCAAGGGCACTACCCACCGCCATGCCTGGCACATTATCAACCGCATGGAGCGTGTGGGCGGCGACCTCAATGCCTACACCAACAAGGAAGAAACGGTGGTCTATTCCGCCTTCATGAAGGAACACCTGCCACGTGCCGCCGAGCTTCTCTTCGATGTGGTGTTCCACTCCACCTTTCCCCAGACCGAAATCGACAAGGAACGTGAAGTCATTGTCGATGAAATAGAGTCCTACAACGACTCCCCCGCCGACCTCATCTTCGACCACTTCGAGAACATCATCTACCAAGGTCGCGACCTGGGTCACGACATTCTGGGCACAGCCGACGACGTGCGTCGCTTCACCTCTGCCGATGCCCAAGCCTTCACCCGGCGGCTCTACAAGCCAGAACGAATGATTTTCTTTGTCATGGGGGATTATGACTTTGAATATGTGAAACGGATCCTCTCCTCCGGCTATTCCCCCGTAATGGGGAGGGGAGAAGAGGTTACCGACATAAAGGAGACAAGCCGCATGGTTTCCCCTCCCCATTACGGGGGAGGGACCGGGGGAGAGGGTCCGCTCTTTATCGAAGACCGTGCCACCCACCAAGCCCACGTCATGATTGGTTGTGCTGCCTACGGAGCGAAGGACGACCGCCGCATTGCCCTCTACTTCCTCAACAACCTGCTGGGCGGGCCAGGCATGAACTCACGCCTCAACATCGCACTGCGTGAACAGCGCGGACTGGTCTATACCGTCGAGTCGTCGCTGACCAACTACACCGACACCTCCACCTGGGCCATCTACTTCGGTTGCGATGCAGAAGACGTGGAACGCTGCCGCCGACTGGTGCGGAAAGAGCTTGACCGCCTGATAAACCAGCCCCTCACCCAAGCGCAGTTTGCTGCCGCCATGAAGCAGATAAAGGGGCAGATAGGCGTGGCCTGTGACAACTCGGAAAACTACATCCTCGACACCGCCAAGGCATTCCTGCACTACAACAAGTTTGAGGGCATGAACGACACCTTCCGCCAGCTCGACAAACTCACGCCACAGTTCCTGCAGCAGGTGGCCACCGAAGTCTTTGCGCCTGAAAACCTCACCACCCTCATCTTCCGATAACTTCGCCCCGACAGCGTCCATACAGAATAGAAACAAAAGATATAATTACAAGACCTACTTTGACCATTATGAGAAAGATTATTGGCATCGGCGAGACCATTCTCGACATTATATTCAAGAACGAGCAGCCCACAGCGGCAGTGCCCGGAGGCTCCGTCTTCAACGGCATTGTCTCCCTTGGTCGTCTGGGCATGAATGTGTCGATGATTACCGAGACAGGCAACGACCGCGTGGGCAGTATCATCAAGCGGTTCATGAAGGACAACGGCGTGGACGACAGCAGCGTCTGCATGTACGCAGATGGCCGAACAGCCATTTCCCTTGCCTACCTCAACGAGCGCAACGATGCCGAGTACACATTCTACAAAGACTACCCCAAGGCTCGCCTCGACGTGCAGTGGCCCGACATCCAGAAGGACGACATCGTGATGATGGGTTCCTACTTCGTCCTCAACCCCGTGCTGCGCCAGAAGGTGAAAGAGTTTCTCGACTACGCCCGCAGCCGCGAGGCACTCATCTACTACGACATCAACTTCCGCTCCACCCACGCCTCCGAAGCCATCAAGCTCTACTCCTCCATCCTGGAGAATTTCGGCGTGGCCGACATCGTGCGCGGCTCCACCGAGGACTTCCACCACATGTTTGGCATAGACGATGCAGCCGTGGCCTACCAGCGCGAAGTCTCCTTCTACTGCAAGCAGATGCTCTGCACCGATGCTGAAGGAGCCATCCGCCTCTTCACCCCCACCTTCAGCAAGGACTACAAGGTGCAGCGCATAGAGACCGTCTCCACCATCGGCGCAGGCGACAACTTCAATGCCGGCGTGGTCTTTGGCCTCATGGCCGAAGGTGTCAGGCGCGACGACCTCCCCACCCTCTCGTCCGCCAAGTGGGACATCATCGTGAACCACGGCATAGCCCTCGCCACCGAGGTGTGCCAAAGTTTCAACAACTCCATCAGCAAGGAGTTTGCCCTACAGTATAAAATTAAAAGTGAAGAGTGAAAAAATCTAAGTTACCAGAGCTAAACGCAGCCTAATGCTGACTAAACAGAAATTCAGATTTTTCACTCTTCACTTTTCACTCTTCACTTCCCTTTAACTTCCCTTTCAGCAATATGAAGACATTTGAAGAACTTGGTGTCTCAGGAGAAATACTCCGCGCCATCACCGAGATGGGTTACGAAAGCCCCATGCCCGTGCAGGAAGAAGTGATTCCGTACCTGCTCGGCCACAACAACGACATCGTCGCCCTGGCCCAGACAGGCACAGGCAAGACAGCTGCATACGGCCTGCCCGTGTTGCAGAAGATTGACACCAGCAACACCCAGACACAGGCCATCGTCATCGCCCCCACACGCGAACTCTGCCTCCAAATCACCGACGACCTGAAGGACTACAGCAAGTACATCGACGGACTGCACGTGCTCGCCGTCTATGGCGGAGCCAGCATCGAACAGCAGATTCGCCAGCTGCGCCGTGGCGTGCAAATCATCGTAGCCACACCTGGCCGCCTCGTTGACCTCATGGAGCGCAAGGTGGCCGACCTCTCACACGTGCAGAACGTCGTGCTCGACGAGGCCGACGAAATGCTCAACATGGGCTTCAGCGAGAGCATCGACGCAATCCTGGCCGGCTGTCCGCCCCATGCCACAGAAGAAGGGGGCGAGGGGCGCAACACCCTGCTCTTCTCGGCCACCATGTCGAAGGAAATTGAGCGCATCGCCAAGGGCTATCTCGTCAATCACAAAGAAATTGTCGTGGGCAGCCGCAACGAGGGGGCCGAACACGTCAACCACATCTACTACCTCGTCTCGGCCCGCGACAAATACAATGCACTGAAGCGCATCGCCGACTACTACCCCGAAATCTACGCCATCATCTTCTGCCGCACACGCATGGAGACCCAGGAAATTGCCGACAAGCTCATACAGGACGGCTACAACGCCGAGTCGCTCCACGGCGAACTCTCACAGGCACAGCGCGACCTCACCATGCAGAAGTTCCGCCAGCACCGCGTCCAGCTCCTCGTGGCTACCGACGTGGCAGCACGCGGACTGGATGTCGATGAGCTCACTCACGTCATCAACTACGGCCTGCCCGACGACATCGAGAGCTACACCCACCGCTCCGGGCGCACCGGACGTGCCGGGCGCAGCGGCACCAGCATCAGCATCATCCACGTGAAGGAGAAAGGCAAGGTGCGCGCCATCGAAAAGCAAATTCAGAAGAAGTTCGTGCCCGGCATCCTGCCCACAGGCCCCGAAATCTGTGCCAAGCAACTCTACAAGGTCATTGATGACATCGAGAAGGTGGCCGTCGATGAAGAAGAAATCGCCCCATACCTGGGCGAAGTCTATCGCAAGTTCGACATGCTCGAAAAGGAAGACATCATCAAGCGCATGGTCAGTATGCAGTTCAACACCTTCCTTAATTATTACAAGAATGCACCCGAAATCATCCAGCCCAGCGATAAAGGCGGCGTGAAGGAGGCCAAGATGGGCAAGCGTACTGAGCGAGGTAGCCGCCGAGAACGTGGCTCAGAGCGCACGAGAGAGGCCGAACCGGGCTACACACGCTTCTTCATCAACCTGGGCAAGAAGGACGGCATCAGTCCGAAAGTCTTCATGGGCTTCATCAACCGCGTTTCGGGCGGCGCACGCATCGACCTCGGTCGCATCGACCTGATGCAGAACTTCTCTTTCTTCGAGGTGCCCCAGCAGCAAGCCCAGACCGTGCTGCGCGTCCTCAGCGGCACCGACTTCGATGGTCGTCGGGTAAACGTAGAAGTAACCGACAACACCGAAGCTCAGTCACAAGGTCGCAGGACAGCAAAACCGCAAAGCCGCAAGACTGACTTCAAGTCCGTCCGCAGCCAAGCCAACCGTCCTGCTGGCACAGCCGCAAAACCGTACAGCCGCAAGGCTGCACAGCCGCAAAACCGTGGACCCAAAGGCGCACAGGAGTGGGCCAAATACTTCGAGGGCCAGGTAGAGTCCCAGCCCTTCTACGACAGGTTCACCAAGAAGAAAGGCGGCAAGCGCAAATAATCAATACTAAACAAAGAAGCGGTATTCCTCCGCATCGTATGCCTCCAGGCCACTGACTCCATTGGCCTGGAGCACTCGTTCTATATAGACCTGTTCCCTCGGCGAGATGGCTCGCTCCCCATTGACGATGCGGTAATACTGCGTGTTGCCAAAGTGATAATACAGCGTGTCGCGAATCTCCCTGGCCGCCTTCATGGGGATATTGTCAAACAGATGCGTCAGTCCGCGCTTAAACAGCTGCAACTCCGATGTCAGGTACTCCGTGCAGTCCTCTCCCTGCGCAAGCCGTGGGTTCAGCACCGAGACCGTCCTGCGGCTTTCGTCCACGTTCCTGAAAGCAACCTGCCGCAGACAATGTGCCGCCCGTGTGCACCCGCTGTTACTACAGTGCACAAAGGTCTTAGGTATCAACCGATAATCAATCGTTTTCATGTCATTCTTTTCTCTATTCTCCATCAGTTCTTTAGGTTTTTAAAGTACAACATTCTGCATAGTCATCTTCATCGCACCCCATTTTACCACCATTTCCACTGCATTGGTAAAACATTACCACTATGGTGGTAAACTATTACCACCATGATGGTAAACCTTTACCACCGCAGTGGTAATCCTTTCCCTTCATAATGGTAGCGAATTACCTGTGTGATGGTAATCCTGTGCGCTTTCTTTTTCATAAGTTGCCGATGTTTTTAGGGTTACAATCATACGCTTCACCTCGCGATTGCCTCCCTGCTGAACTGTTTCCATTCTGGAAATAGTTGCCTCTTCTTTCAGTTCACCAATCTCAAATATATTTGCCAAGTGCTTGCTGATGGCTGGCACTCCTACGTCGAAGAGTGCAGCCATTGCTTTCTGTGTACACCAAATGTTCTCATCCTTGTAATACACTTCCACGCCCTGCTCTTTATTTTCCAACTGAAAAATAAGGAACTCCGCTGTGCTGTTTCTTATTTCATATCTTTTAGCCATATTAGGTTAACTCAGAAAATTGGTGGCTCAAAGATAGAAGAAACAATTGGAACGACCAAAATAATTATTAAAAAGCTGACTGATTTTAGCAAAAATTCTATAGTAATGCAGTCAGAACATTACAACAGAAAGAAAAGAACTCCCAGGAGAAAAATGATAATGACAATGGTTGTAAAGCATCCTCCGGTCTTGGCTCTCTTCTGTTCTGCATAGCCAGGCACCCCTTCACATCACACTGGTAAAACCTTACCACTGCTAAGATGAACCTTACCATTGCACTGGTAAAACCTTGACTACGTAATGGCAATACATTACAACTGCTATGCAAACGTCTTACCGTAAAAAAGACAGTGATTACCTTATAAAACAATCAAAAAAAACGGCTGAAAAAAATTTCTATTCTTTCCTTTGCTGTTTCAACTTTTCTTTATACCTTTGTACCCGTTCATTGCGATGCACATACAATTTTTATTTGCTCAATCGCATCTTGAACTAGTAGTCTGTAAAGCCTAAAAGTTGACTAAAGGGTACAAGTGTTTTAGTTTAACCCTTGCCTCTTCATTTGTAAACTGCCAGTCTACTCCCTTTTGCCTGTTGTTTCTATCGGTATGCCATTTCTCCAATTCCGCAT
>JAFTEV010000077.1 GCA_017453465.1 Bacteroidaceae bacterium
AAATTCATGCCGCAAAGGTAAGCATAATTATTTTTACCGCTGTGTTCTACAATGGGGTTTTGAACTCTTTTCGTTGCTAACTGACTGTAAATCAAATGTAACTTTTTTTGAAAAAATATCAAAGCGTTAAAGTTGGGCTAAGGAAACTCCAGCCTATACGGGGCAGACTTTTGCTGAATGGCGCGATGCCCTGTGGCAGAATTTCGACACCCTGCGGCGAGGGGTCTCTGAGCGGCTGGGCTACACACGGCGGCAACGGGAGTTTCTGCGGCTCCTGGCGGAGAACCGTTATGTGCACACACTGCAAGACTATCAGGATTGCATCGCAGCCAAGATGCATCTGCAGCATCCCGACAGTGTGCTGGCTCCGCTGACAGCGACCTTCACGCTGACCGACCCTCATGCCAGAGAGTTGATGCTTTTCCGCGACAGCCGCAGCTTCTATCTGCCTCCACGCCCCAAACAGTTGGCTTATCTCGAAGCCAACGGACTGGACCACGGCGAAGTGTATGAACTGCTGAAGGGCTTTGACGAGGCTCGCAAGACGGGCGAGAAGATACGGCAGGGCCACGTGCAGCCCGACAGTGTGATTCACACTGCTCACCCCTACTTTCAGCCCGTCCTGCGCGCCTTCAACGACAGCACCCGTGTACTGATGGAGCGGCTGCGGGTGGAAGCCCAGAATCGCATGATGACCACACCCGACGTGCCGGGAGACCAACTTCTTGCAACCATTGCCGCCCAGCACCCCGGCAAGGCTGTCTTCTTCGACCTCTGGGCCACGTGGTGCGGTCCTTGTCTGAAGGGCATTCAGGCCATGGAGCCATTGAAGGAGGAACTGAAGGGGAAGGACATCGTATTTGTCTATCTGACCGATGAGTCGAGTCCGCTGAACCAGTGGAACAAGTATGTGCTGAACATCCCCGGACTGCACTACCGCCTCACCACCACCCAGTGGCGGCAACTGCCCTGGCCTTCCGACGGTGGCGGCATCCCGCAGTATTTCCTCTACGACCGCGAGGGGCACTGCGTGTGGGAACATACGGGCTTCAGCGACAGCGTGCTGGAACGCATCGGGCAAGAAATCAAGAAGACGTTGGGCTTTTGAAGTTAAAAATTAAAAGTTAAAATGGCTGGCGCAGTACACGAAACCCCACATGGCATTTTAACTTCCAATTTTCAACTTCCAAAGAGGTTAATATCTAAAAATGGGAAGGGAATATCTAACAAAATCCGTTAAACTTCAAGGGACAAGGTGCATTTTCTCCGGGTGTTGCTTGCCTTTATCTAAAAGTTTAGATTAACTTTGCAGCAGAAAATCTAAAATTTTAAATGACATGAAACGGAACCAAGAGGAACGGACACTGACAAGGGCGGAGATGGAAATCATGAACATCTTGTGGGATGCGGGGCGAAGTATGACTACGCACGAAATCATCGAGCACTACCCCGAACCTCATCCTGCCTACTCCACCATCGCCACTTTCCTGAAGATTCTGACGAACAAGGGATTTGTAGCTTCACACAGAGCGGAGGGCGGCGGCAAGACGTTCTGCTTCCAGCCGCTCGTCACACGCGAGGTTTACACCAGCCGCGTGATGAAGGAGGTGAAGAGCACCCTCTTCGGCGGTTCGCTGAAGTCCATGTTCTCCTTCTTCGCCCAGCACGAGGATGTCTCGGAGGAGGACTTGAGGGAAATTCTGGAAATGATAAAATGAAGTCTGCGGTTAGGCGGTTGTACGGTCGCTTCGCTTTACGGTTTTACGGTTATACGGTGGA
Organism: Bacteroidaceae bacterium; assembly: GCA_017453465.1. Classification (GTDB taxonomy): domain Bacteria; phylum Bacteroidota; class Bacteroidia; order Bacteroidales; family Bacteroidaceae; genus Minthosoma. Next base: position 1,780 of record JAFTEV010000077.1, read on the forward strand.
ATAACTGCAAAAAACGAAAAACCGTACAACCGTATAACCGAATAACCGTACAACCGTACAACCGCAAAACCGTACAACCGCAAAACCGTATAACCGCATAACCGTAAAACCCGTATGACACTATACATCATCAAGTCGGCCATCACGCTGGCACTGCTATACAGCTGTTTCTTCTTCCTGCTGAGCAGGGAGGCATTCCACCGCTTCAACCGCATCATGCTGCTGGGCATCTTGGTTTGCTCACTCATCGTGCCGCTGCTGCACACCACGACGGCACACCCCACGGCGGCAAGCGAAGGGTTCCAGATGATAGGCAGCTACGTGGCAGAAGCGGAGGCGGCTGAGCCTCAAAGTTTCAGCATCGCCGCCGAGCCTCGCGTGACATGGCTACAGGTGGTGACGGGCGTGTATCTCTGCGGCGTAGCCTTCATGCTGCTGCTCACGCTGGTGCAGGGTGTTTCGCTGGCACGCATCATCAGGGGCGGACTCAGGCATACCGACGAGCGGGGCAATACAGTCGTGCTGCACAGGGGCGGAAGTCTGCCTCCTTTCAGCTTCTTCCGCTACATCGTCATGGGGGTGGAGGACTATGAGAACCACCGCCGCTACATTCTGGTCCACGAACAGGAGCACATCCGCCTAGGGCATAGCTACGACCTGCTGCTGCTCGAAGTCGTGAAGACCCTCCAGTGGTTCAATCCCTTCGTCTGGTTCCTCAGCCGCGACCTCAAGGCGGTGCACGAATATGAGGCTGACCAGGCAGTCATCCATCAGGGCATCGATGCTAAATCATATCAACAATTGCTTGTGAGGAAAGTTGTGGGCAGCAGACTGCAGCTGTTTGTCAACAGCCTGAATCACGGCTCACTCAAAACCCGAATTTTTATGATGTACCAGAAACCAAAGACGGCATGGAGAATGCTGAAAGCGCTCTGTGCCATTCCCGTGGTGGCGTTGGCTGTCAATGCCTTTGCCACTCCCGAAGGGGAATACGGTTATACGGTTGGGTGGTTAGACGGTTATACGGTTCAGCGGTTAGACGGTTATACGGTTGGGCGGTTGTTCCATCGCAAAACCGAAGAACCGCAAAACCATAAAACCGAAGAACCGCAAAACCGCAAAACCGTACAACCGCAAAACCGCAAAACCGAAGAGCCCCCCTTCGCCATCCATCCTGTGAGTGATGAGTATGGCAGGATTGTCGGATTCTCGCACAAAGGCGAACCTGCCGAAGGGCTGAAGGACTTTGTCTGCACTCACGAGTATGTCTTCATCAACGGTCGCCCTGCCACCGAGGAGGAAGTCAGAAACTACCAGTCGCTGCCTGTAAAGATGTATGAGCTGATTAAGCATCCGCAGGGAACGGCGGCATACAACTACAAGGACCAGCACGGCATCATCAGCTTCACGCTGGAAGAGCCAGCTGACAACACACCCCACACAGCCGCTGCAAGTCCTGAAGACGACGCTGTCTTTGAGATTTGCGAAGAGCCTGCCCGCTATCCTGGTGGCGATGCAGCCTTGCAGCAGTTCATCGCGCAGAACATTCGCTACCCCAAGAGCGCGATGGAGCATGGCATTTCGGGCCGCGTCGTCGTCGGATTCGTCGTGAACAAGGACGGCAGCTTGACAGACTTCAAGGTGGTGAACAACTCTGCCCACGACGGAGACGGCGTGACCGTTGTCGCTCATGCCCTGGCTGCTCGCGAAAAGATGGAGCAGGGACAGGAGGTCAGCCACAGCCCAGAGGAGATAGAGGCATGGAGCAAGGCCCTCGAAACGGAGGCTTTCCGTGTGCTACAGCTTTCTGGCAAGTGGGAACCCGCCAAGCAGCGTGGCCATGTCGTAAGAAACAGAATTACACAGCCTATTAACTTTCGCCTCAGATGAAAAGACCTCAGACGAATTGAAGATTAGTTAAGCAATGCGCGTGTGCACACTCCCCTACACTGTCAGCGATGATCGTGTGGGGGATTTTTTTTGAGGGCGGTTTGCGCTTTTCCCTAAGAAATGTTAGCAATGCGTCTCGCTCATGTAGGCAATGCTGGGGGAATGATTGCCTACGCGAGCGAGACGCATTGCCTACGCCGCAGCGACACTTTCTATCCGTAACATCCTCAAGTTGTTTCTTCTGCTGTTTTTGCAGCGGCAAATTTCCTTGTTCCCGCCATGCGGCGGGCTTTTCCGACCGAAATAAACATTGTTTAACTTTTTTGTCACCGTTCTGTTGCTACCCTTTTATAAAAAAGACGTAACTTTGCACGAAATTTGTCATAACTATAAGCGATGGAGATTCGTTTCAGGGACTCAAAGCTGGAAAAACTGTCGAAAGACGAAAGGAAATGCTTAAGAACCTTAGGAGCAATGAGGGGGAGGCTGTTTCTTTCCCGTTTGCTTGACTTGAGCGATGCCGATTCTCTTGAAGATGTCAGGTATATGCCTGGGCACTACCACGAACTGACTGCAGACAGAAAGGGGCAATGGGCGTGCAATCTTGACCAACCCTACAGACTGATTTTTGAGCCTCACCTAAAACCTATCCCGACATCGCCAGATGGTAAATTCATTTGGATTGAGATTAAAGCGGTTGAAATCGTAGAAATAAGTAATTACCACGGTAAATAGAAAGGAACAAGCATGGAAGCAAGAAAGACATGGACACCTGCTGTCTATTTTCACCCAGGCGAAATGCTGAGTGAAAAGCTGGAAGAGATGGGTATGAGCATTGAAGAGCTTGCCCAGATGACGGCCTTTCCGACCTACAGGCTTTCTGACATAGCGCATGGGCATGAGGCTGTGACGGACGACATGGCACTGGCTCTTGAAAAAGTGACAAGGATTCCTGCTCGAATTTGGCTCAAAAGGCAGCAGGGGTATGATGAGTATATGCACAAGAAGACTGCCGACTCTTATTTGGACAGGGCAGAAACGTTCTGCGAGCAGAGTCCTTCGTGCATTTGTGCTGAACCGTAATTTGTTAAATTGAAGATTGAAATGGTAGATAGAAGGAGATAGAAGAAGAAAGAAGGAGATAAAGGACGTTACAAAATTCAGTATCGTCTTCTGTCTCCCTTTATCTCCCTTTAACTTCCTCCCCAATTAAAGTCGATAAGTAATTTGTAAAATAAATATATGACAGCAAAAGAAATACGTGAGTCTTTCAAGAAATTCTTTGAAAGCAAGGGACACCTGATTGTGCCGTCGGCTCCTATGGTCGTGAAGGACGACCCGACGCTGATGTTCACCAATGCGGGTATGAATCAGTTTAAGGACATCATCCTGGGCAACGCCACGCCGAAGTGCCGCCGACAGGCTGACTCGCAGAAGTGTCTGCGCGTGAGCGGTAAGCATAACGACCTGGAGGAGGTCGGGCACGATACGTATCACCACACGATGTTCGAGATGTTGGGCAACTGGTCGTTTGGCGACTACTTTAAGCGGGAGGCCATTTCGTGGGCGTGGGAGTACATCGTGGATGTGCTGAAGATTGACCCCAGCGACCTCTATGCCACGGTCTTCGAGGGTAGCCCCGAAGAGGGCCTGGCCCGCGACGACGAGGCTGCCAGCATCTGGGAGCAGTTTTTGCCCAAAGACCACATCATCAATGGCAACAAGCACGACAACTTCTGGGAGATGGGCGACACGGGGCCTTGCGGTCCGTGCTCGGAGCTGCATGTGGATTCACGCCCTGCCGAGGAGAAGGCCAAGGTGCCTGGACGCGAGCTGGTGAACAAGGATGACCCGCAGGTGATTGAAATCTGGAACCTGGTGTTCATGCAGTTCAACCGCAAGGCTGACGGCTCGCTGGAGGGTCTGCCTGCCAAGGTGATTGACACGGGCATGGGCTTTGAGCGACTGGTGCGCACCCTGCAGGGCAAGACTTCCAACTATGACACCGACGTGTTTCAGCCGCTCATCAAGGTGATGGCTGACATGGCTGGCTGCAGGTATGGCGAGGACGAGAAGAAGGACATTGCACTGCGCGTCATTGTTGACCACCTGCGTGCCATCGCGTTTGCCATTGCCGACGGACAGCTGCCCAGCAATGCCAAGGCGGGCTACGTGATTCGCCGCATCTTGCGCCGTGCCGTGCGCTATGGCTACACGTTCCTGGGGCAGAAGGAGGCTTTCATCTACAAGCTGGTGCCCACGCTGGTGGGCGAAATGGGCGATGCCTTCCCCGAACTGCCCGCACAGCAGAAGCTCATCATGAAGGTGATGCAGGAGGAGGAAAGTTCGTTCCTGCGCACGCTGGAGAATGGTATCAAGCTGCTGCAGGGCGTGATTGACGAGACCAAGGCTGCCCAGGGGACGGTGATTGACGGCGAAAAGACGTTCACGCTGTTCGACACCTTCGGCTTCCCGCTCGACTTGACCGAACTTATCTGCCGCGAGCAGGGTATGACGGTCGATGAGGCAGGCTTCGATGCCTGTATGCAGCAGCAGAAGGAGCGTGCGCGCAATGCTGCAGAAGTGAAGCTGGGCGACTGGCAGGTTGTAAATCGTAATTCGGATTTAACTGAGTTTGTCGGTTACGACTACACGGAATATCCTGCCCACATCGTGAAGTATCGCGAGGTGAAGCAGAAGAAGGGCACGGCCTACGAGTTGATTCTCGACAAGACTCCGTTCTACGGCGAAATGGGCGGTGAAGTGGGCGACCGGGGCGTGCTCGTCTCGGAGAACGAGGAAATCAAGGTGCTCGACACCAAGAGGGAAAATGGTGTGAGCATCCACATTGTCAACAAGCTGCCCCAGCAGCCCGAAGCCGAGTTCATGGCTTGTGTGGATGTGGAGACACGCCGTGCCATCGAAGCAAACCACACGTGTACCCACCTGCTGGATGCCGCCCTGCGCGAGGTGCTCGGCACACACGTGGAGCAGAAGGGTTCGCTCGTCACGGCTGACGGTCTGCGTTTCGACTTCTCTCACTTCGAGAAGGTGACACCTGAGCAGCTCCGTGAGGTGGAACACATTGTGAACGAAAAGATTCGCCAGAACATTCCGCTGGAAGAGTTTCGCGACTACCCCATTGAGGAGGCCAAGAAGCTCGGAGCCATTGCACTGTTTGGCGAGAAGTATGGCGACAAGGTGCGCGTCGTGAAGTTTGGCGACTCGGTAGAGTTCTGCGGTGGTTGCCACGCAGCAGCCACGGGTCAGCTCGGCATGGTTCGCATCACCAGCGAAAGCAGCATTGCTGCCGGTGTGCGCCGCATCGAAGCCATCACTGGCAAGGAGGTGGAAGCCATGTACGACATGATGCAGGACTTCATGAACGACCTGCGCACCATGCTCAACAATGCTCCCGACCTCATGGCTACCATTCAGAAGGCCATTGCCGACAACAAGGAGCTGCAAAGCCAGGTGGACGAGTATAAGGCACAGAAGGCACAGGAATTCAAGAAGATTATCATTGAGCGTGCAAGGAACGTAGATGGCGTGAAAGTCATTTCGGGTGTCATGCCGCTCGAACCGCAATATGCCAAGGACATGGCTTTCCAGCTGCGTGCACAGTTCCCCGACAGCCTGCTGGTTGTCATTGGCAGCGTCGTGGGCGGCAAACCCACCCTCACCGTTGCCATGAGCGACGACCTTGTGGCCGAAGGCAAAAACGCAGGACAGTTTGTCCGCGAAGCTGCCAAACTGATGAAGGGCGGCGGCGGCGGTCAACCCCACTTCGCCACCGCTGGCGGCAAAGACCCCGACGGACTGAAGGCAGCCGTGGAGAAAGTCATTGAACTTGCTAAATAGGAATGAAAAATCTAAGATTAAGTGAACAGTGAAAAGTGAAAAGTGAAAAATCTAAGTTTCAGTTTAGTCTGCATAAGGCAGCGTTTAGCCTTGGTAACTTAGATTTTTCACTATTCACTTTTCACTATTCACTAAAAATCTTTCACTCCTCATTTTAACTTTTACCCCCCCTCATTTTAACTTTTAACTTTTAACTCCCCCCTCCCCTATGGACATCAACATCACAAAAGGCGAAAAGATTACGGTAGAAATCTCTGGCCGTCTTGACACCGCAGCTACTCCCGAATTTTCGGAAGCCATAGCAGACATCATTTCGGAGAAGAACAACGTGGTATTCGACTGCTCAGACCTCGAATACATAGCCAGCTCTGGCCTCCGTGCATTCCTCTCTGCCCACAAGTCACTCACAGCACTGGGCGGCACCCTCGAAGTCACAGGCGTGCAGCCAGCCGTGCAGAGCATCTTCGATATGACTGGCTTCTCCGTCATGCTGAAGATTGGGAAGTAGAAAGCAATATCATACATAATGAAGAATGGCTGGAAGAGAAAACACACACTCTCTTCCAGCCATTCTTTATTCCCCCCCAGCCCCTGCCTACAGGCTATGTCTGCGCTGCTGGCCAATTGACCAGAAACACACGCTGTGTGGCACGGGTAATGGCAGTGTAGAGCCAGCGAAAGTAGTCGGGACCCAGCATTTCGTCGGTCATGTAGCCCTGGTCGATGAAGACGTTGGCCCACTGGCCACCTTGGGCTTTGTGGCAGGTAATGGCGTATGCATACTTCACCTGCAAGGCATTGTAGTGAGGGTCTTGCCGCAGAGCCTTCAACCGCTCAGGCTTGGTGGCACGTTTCCACTGCGGACGCTCTCCAGGCTTTGCCACATTGATTTCCTCATAGTCGGCCATCACGCCGCAGAAGAGCTGTTCCTGCTGTTCACGTGTGAGGGCAGGAGCTTCGGTGTGGAGCGTGTCGAGCAGCAACGTACACTCCAGTTCGCAGTCGCCGTAGTCGGGGAACAGCAACTCTGCGTCCACAAACCTGAATCCATACAGTTCGCGTTCACCCCTCACCCGCTGAATGCGCACAATGTCGCCGTTGGCCACAAAGTCAGAGTCAGAAGGCTTATAGCAGTAGTTGTTCTTGGCCACCATGAGCATATCGCCGCTCTCCAGTTCCGATTCACGCCACAGAATCTGTGCCCTTATACCATTATTATAAATGTTAGCCCGCTTATTGCTGCGAGTCACCACAATGGTCTCGTCCAGTCCGTCGCGGTGGTAACATTGCTCCAGTGCCTCGATGAGTTCACTGCCTGGTATATTCTGAATGTCTGGAAAACCATGGAAGCGAATCTTGGGCAACTGAAAGATGTCTTCCTTGTTCATCAGTTCACGCAGATGTGTGGCATTCCACAGGATGCCCGACTCCTCCGTCTGTCTCACCACCTGCGTCATGGTGTAACTCAGTGTCCGCAGTCCGTAACCCGCAAGCACATCGTCTTGCAGTGCGGGACTTTCACCCTCCCCCACAGGCGGAAGCTGGGCCGTGTCGCCCATCAGGATGAGCCGACAGCCCTTGCCGTTATAGACAAAGTGGACAAGGTCGTCGAGCAAACGGCCTGTGCCGTACATCGATGCCGACAGCCCCTCGCCCCAGCTAATCATCGAAGCCTCGTCGCAGATGAACAGCAAGTTCGCCTTCATATTATAATTAAGGGAAAAGATGGAGTCCTGGTCAATGGACTTCTGCCTGTAGATGCGCTTATGGATGGTGTAGGCAGGATGGTGGGCATACATCGAAAACACCTTGGCAGCCCTGCCCGTCGGAGCAATCAACACGCACTCCCGCTTCAGCTCACCCATCACCCCCACCAGCGCACTCACCAGCGAGGTTTTTCCTGTGCCCGCAAAGCCACGTAGCAGGAACACAGAATCGCCATCCTCGGACAGCAAAAACTCGCACAGCATTTCAACAACTTCTTGCTGCTGACTTGTAGGCTGGAAGCCGAATTTTTCCCAAATAAGGTCCTCTAAATAGTCTTTTATCATCTTTTTTTCAAAAAAAATGCTAATTCGTTGTCGCGTTTCGTTTTTATTCATTATTTTTGTGCCGCAAATGTAGTAAAAAATATAAAAATACATACATAATATCATGAACAAAATTGTTATTAACAGCATTCTTGCTGTCCTCACTATCGGTCTGTGCTACGCTTGCTACACCAGCATCTATAGTGACATCGCCTTCGACGAAGAGAAGGCAGCCCGCGAAAAATTAGTCATTGAACGCCTCATGCAGATTCGCGATGCAGAGGAACAGTACAAAATGACATTTGGCTACTACTGTGGCACCATCGACTCACTGATTGACTTCGTGAAGAGTGGCCGCACCGTGGACAAGGTTGTCAAGGAAGGCGACCTCACCGACGACCAGCTCGAAGCTGGCATGACAGAACGCGAAGCCGTGCGTCTGGGTCTCATCAAGCGCGACACCATCTGGATTACAGCAGCCGAAAAGCTGGGCATCCCCTGCCCCGACTCCATGAAGTACGTGCCCGTAGGCCGTGTGGCCGATGGCTCCTTCATCACAGTAAAAGCCATGTATGACAACGAACACCCCGTTGACACCGTCTATCAGGGCATCATCCAGCTGCGCAAGAAAGACCAGTTCAACATGAAGTCAAACGAATGGGAAAATCTCGTTGAATTCCGTGCCCGCCTCGACGACTACCTCGACGGCATGAGCCCCAAGAAGCTGAAGAACCTCAAGGCTGAACTCAAGAAGACCCACAAGAACCACGCTGAACTGATGTTCGACAACGAAGACGACACCGAAGGCGAATGGTACGGCCTCCGCATCGGCGACCTCAACGACCCGAACAACAAGATGGCAGGTAACTGGGAATAAATCGTCAATCTTATGTCAGAACAAAAGACTCTCAATAAAAGCTTGTCCATTCGCATCGCTACGAATGGACTTTCTTTTTGTTCCTACACACCCCTGTCGAGCACCCCTTTTATATATAAGGTGTACGACGTGCAGCCCACCATCGCCCTGGCTGCCAACCTGAAGAACGCCCTCATGCACGAACCCATGCTGAAGGACGACTATCAGCGCGTCAACATCCTCATCACCTCGCCCCACGCCACCTTCGTGCCCGTCGTGGACTTCAACGCCGACGCCGTGGAGGACATCTACGCCTACAACTTCCCCAAAGACCACTCCCTGCGCATCAGCTACAACGTGCTCCGTCGCTCAGGCGTGGCCATCGTCTTCGGCATCGACAAAATCATCTACCAGCTCCTGCTCGACGACTTTCCCCGTGCCCGCTTCTATGCCTCGGCCAGCACACTCATCGAATTTTTCGGAGCCAAGAGTGCCGCAAGCGAACAAAACCAACTCTACGCCTACCTGCACGAAAAAGAAATGACCCTCTACGCCTTCAGCGCAGGCCGTATGCAGAGCATCAACACCTTCAATGCCAGCACTCCCGAAGACCAGACGTACTACATCCTGAACTACATGAAGCAGCTCCAGTTCAGCCAACTGAGCGACGTGCTCAACATCGTGGGCGACACGGGCAAAGAACAAGCACTGGCCAACAGACTGCAAAACTTTCTGAAAAACATAAACATCATCGACCGCAAAGCAGACTTCCGCAGCACCATCACAGGCGGCAACACCATCATCCCCTACGACCTGCAGACCCTGCTCATCTGCGGCTTCTGACCCCCCATGCGCATCATCCGAGGAAAATACAAAGGGCGGCACATCCCCATCCCCACAGGCTTCAAGGCACGACCCACCACCGACTTTGCCAAGGAAGGACTGTTCAACATTCTGGAAAACAACTACACCTTCTTCACCGAAGACAACTCCACCGCACTCGACCTTTTTGCCGGCACAGGCAGCATCGGACTCGAACTGGCCAGCCGAGGGTGCAGCCGCGTAGTCAGCGTAGAGAAAGACTACCGACACTGGCAATACCTGCAACGCATAGCCCGCCAGCTACAGGTCACCGAGTGGCAACCCATCCACGCCGACGTGTTCAAGTTCTGCAAGCAGACACGCGAACACTACGACATCATCTTTGCCGACCCACCCTACGCACTGCCCAACCTCGCCGATCTGCCCGACCTCGTGCTGGGCACCGCTGCCAACCCCGAAGACACACTCCTCCGCCCCGACGGACTCTTCATCCTGGAGCACGGCAAAGACTACGACTTCACCGAACATCCCCGCTTCCACTCCCACCGCAACTACGGCAGCGTTCACTTCAGCTTCTTTCGATAACATGAACACCAAGACACCCCACCGCCGCTGGCCATGCACCACACTGGCCACCGCCGCCATCCTCATCCTCTCGCTCGCCCCCATCCCCGACAACCCGCCGCTCGACGACGTGCCCTTCATTGACAAGTGGGTACACTTCATCATCTACGGCGCACTGACCTGCGCGACATGGCTCGACCGCCACATCAGGCACAGGCAGACGAGCCGCCTCCGGTTTGCCTTCATCGCCCTGCTCTATGCCATAGTCATCGGTGCCCTCACCGAAATACTCCAGAGCCTCACCGCCTACCGCAGCGGCGAATGGCTCGACTTCCTGGCCGACTGCTTCGGTGCTTTTCTCGCCACCCTGCTCTGCCTGCCCCTAAGCCAGTGGGCAGACCATAGAGCAAACGGGTGACCCTCCCCCTTTTCATCAGCAACATCATCGTACCACAGCACAGCCCGCTGTGGTACAATTGTTAATTACCCTTTATTCCAGCAAAGAGGCATTCATTCCGCAATGCTGCACAGATGTGTTGCAGTCCAGAAAGTGCAGCAGGAACAAACTGAGAATGTTACGTATAGAAACCATCTGAATGGTGTAGGCAATGCGTCGCTTTCGCATAGGCAATCAAACGCAAACGATTGCCTACACGAGTGCGACACATTGCTGACATATTTTAAGACTATTCGGTGTGGCTCAAAACTCCAATGCCCCCTGTTAATATCTAAAAAAACAGACTGAATATCTAAAAATGGAAGTTAAAACATTGAACATGAACGGTTTTTCTTTCATGTCGATTCAATTTCTCCGATGTTTTTGTTGTACTTTTGTGGATGTTTGATGGGTCACTGGAGCAAGACCCAAAGAAGAAATAACCCCATAAAGCATTTATCAACATGAAAAAGATTTTAGTAACCATGATGGCCTTTGTGCTGACGATTGGAGCACAAAGCCAGAACGACAGCATAGACCAGGCACAGTTTGTGGTGGCCTATGACTTTATGACGAACACAATGGACAAGGAAGGTAACGCAGTGACGGACTCGGTGCGGCTGGCCGTCGTGGTAGGCAGCCACACGGCGATGTGCAAGGAGTATAACCGCACAATGATGGAAAACTTCGGCGAAGGCATGAACAAGGACTATCAGTTTGGCGAGTGGGCGGCGAGGAAGTATAATCTGTTCGTCCTCTACATGGGCTGTCCAGAGGGCGCGGTCAGTGTGTTCGACAAGATTACGCCCAACCGCTACTTCTATACGGAGCCGCTGCCCAACTTCGGTTGGGAGCCTGTGGATGACACGCTGACCGTGGGCGGCTATCTTTGCCAGAAAGCTGTCGGCAAATATGGAGGCAGGACGTGGACGGCGTGGTACAGCGAAGATGTGTCGGTCCCCTACGGCCCGTGGAAGTTGTGCGGCCTGCCCGGCATGATTCTGAAAGCGGAGGATAAGGACGGAATCTTCCACTTCGACTTCGCGGGATTGATGCAACGGACGGCGACAATAAGATATGAACTGTAATACGAAAAATGAATATGGTTAACGATATTTAGCACTTAGTGCTGATTCGTACCCTCTCATGGGGGCTTCTCGCCCCCAAACCCCTCGGTGTTTTCAGGTATTAGATTTTTCATCCTGATACACTT
>JAFTEV010000078.1 GCA_017453465.1 Bacteroidaceae bacterium
AGTGAAAAGTGAAAAGTGAAAAGTGAAAAATCCGGGTTACTGCAGGATGACGCTGCCATGCGTTGTTTATCCCCAGCAACCCGGATTTTTCATTTTTCACTTTGCAAATTTGCGTGCAAATTTGCAACTATTTCCACAGCACGCGCTCGGCAAATTCCTTGAGGCTGCGTCGCCAGGTGAGGAATTCGTGGGCGGTGTCGGGTGAGACGTAGGACTGTGCTTTGTAGCCGGCGGCCTGTAGGCTGCTGGCTGCTTTCGTTACGCCGTCGGGGTTTTCCTTCTGTCCGCAGGTGATGAAGATGCCCTGCGGGGCGGGCTTGCCTTGCAGGTCGTCGGGGCTGTAGGTGCCGCCGCTGAAGAGTCCCCAGTAGCCGAAGACTTCGGGGTGGGCGAGGGTGGCCTGGCGGGTCTCCATGCCGCCCATGGAGAGACCGGCCATGGCGCGGTGGCTGCGGTCGGGGATGGTGCGGAAGTGCTGGTCAACGTAGGGGACGAGTTCGTCGATGAGGACGCGCTGGAATTGTGTCCAGTCAAATTCGTGCATGTGTCCCCAGCGCACTTCGTTGGTCATACCGTAGGTCATGACGATGATGAAGGGCTGGCACTGTGCTGCAGCGATGAGATTGTCAAGGATAAGTCCGGCATGGCCTTGGTTGCTCCAGGCTGTCTCGTCTTCTCCCCAGCCGTGCTGCAGGTAGAGGACGGGGTAGCGTTTCTTGGGGTTGGCCGTGTATTCGGCTGGTGTATAGACGAAGGCGCGGCGGCTGGCCTGTGTGGAGGGCGAGGGGAAGAGTATCTGGCTGATGTGTCCGTGGGGCACGTCGGTGCGGAGGGCGTAGAAGTCGCGGTCGGGGGCTGGTATCTCGATGCCGCTTTCCCAGCGTGTGGAGCCGTAGAAGTTGAGTGTGCCGGGGTCGTTGACGGTGGCTCCGTCGAGGGTGAGGTGGTAGTAGTGGAAGCCGGGGTCCATGGGGCCGTCGGTAGTGCCTGTCCAGTAGCCGTCAGCCTCCTTGTGGAGGACGGTGCCGCCACGTCCGCCGAGACCCAGGGAGACGGTGATGTTGCGTGCCTGGGGTGCATAGATGCGGAAGCGGGCGTAGCCCTGTGAGTTGACCTGCGGATACTGCTGTCCGGGCTGATTGAGTTCGTTAGGCTGGAAGTCTTCGATGACCTGGACGTTGTCGGTCTGCGGGTCGAAGTCACGAATGGCATAGTAGGCTCGCTTGGGCTTGTATTCGCGGTCGAAGGGGAGGGGGTAGTTGTTTACGCCGACCCAGGAGTCACGGTCGCCGAGGTTCCAGAAGGTGACGTTGTCGATGACATCGCGGTGGCGACGGAAGACGCGGAAGAGGCGTTCATACTGTGCGGTGAGCATCTGGTCGGTCTGCTGACTGACGGGGCCTGCCTGTCCGCGTGAGAACTGGAGCTGTCCGCCCATTTCTTCGTTGATGCGCACGTCGAGTTCGGTGATGTGTATGTGGCGGACGAGTGACGAGAGCCGCTGGATGGCAGTGTCGAGCAGTTCGGTGTGTGGATAGTAAATGTTATAGTGCCCCTGCATTCCGATGCCGTGGATGGGCACGCCCTGGTCGAGCATTTTCTTTACCATGTTGTAGATGCGCTCGCGCTTGGCTGGGTCGGGGCAGCTGTAGTCGTTGTAGAAAAGGAGTGCGTTGGGGTCGGCTTCGTGGGCGAACTGGAATGCCTTGGCAATGAATTCGTCGCCGCAAAGCTTGTAGGCAGTGCTCTGGCGGTAGGGGCTGCGTGCATGGTCGCCGTCGGCCATGGCCTCATTGACTACGTCCCAGCAATAGACGATGTCTTTGTAGCGGTTGACGACGGTGTGGATGTGTTCGCGCAGACGTTCATAGAATTTTTCTTTTGTCACAGGGCGGCCTTTCTTGTCGTAGAACATCCAGTCGCAAAACTGGCTGTGCCAGCAGAGGCAGTGTCCGCGCAGGGGAATGTTGTTCTGGCGGCAGAAATTGGCCACGCTGTCGGCTCCGTCCCAATGCCATTTACCTTCGGCTGGGTGTACGGAGATGGGCTTCATGTCGTTTTCGGCAGTGATGCTGTTGTACTGGCTCTTGATGAGGTCGATTTGTTCGGGGATGGCGATGTTGCGCTTGTTGACGGCAACGCCAATGGTGAAGTAGCCTTTGTAGGCATCCTTCAGGCCGCGCTCCTGTGCCGATGCGGTAAGGGGCAGGAGGGCGAAGAGGGCGAGAAGAAGTTTTTGAAGTTTCATAGTGGTGGTTGTTTTTTGGGGGGGCTAGATTAACTAGAAGGGCTAGAAAGCCCCTGCATTAATTATTGATTGTCAGTTGCACGGAACCGCCCGTTTGACGGGTGGCGTAGTAGAAAGCAGCATAGCGCGTACCCATAAAGAGGCGGGTGTAGTCGAAGCGCATCTTGTAGTCGGTGGTGCCGATGTGGTGGTAGGTTTTGCCACCATCGATGGAGTAGTAGAAATTGGCTGCATCGCGCTGGGGCTGGAAGTCTCCGGTCATAACGAGGCGGATGGCTTTCAGCTTGGAGGCAGGGATTTCCTGGCGGCTGACTTCGCGGCGTTCCACGTCGGTGATGGCTTTGGTGTCGGGGGTAAGGCGTACACTCTCTTCGGTGAAGACGAGGTAGATCTTCTTGCCTTCACGCTGGATGGTGAGGATGCCACTGTCGCCGTTGAGGGCTGCCAGTCCTGTGCGGTCGCCGTCGCGCATTTGGGTGGCATTGATGATGATGGTGTCGGCGCAGGTGGGACCCCATGTGCGCCAAGTGAGGGTGTTGCGTGCATCGTAGAGGCTGGTGGCCAGGGTGGAAGTGCGAAGCGTGAGGTGGTGTCCGGGCTTGCTCATGCTGCCAGTCTCGGTTTGTATGTCGGCACGAATGTAGTTGTGGTTCCACTGGTAGTCCTTCTCGATGGTGGCATAGCGGGGCTGCTGGTGACAGGCACACTGGCCGTCGAGGGTGACGGTCTGGGGTATCTTGCCGTCGCCGAGGGTGCCGAGCATGGGCCAGCCATCAATCCAGGTGCAGGGTTCGAGGGTGAGCACACGTCCGCAGCCGCCTCGGTCCTGAAAGATGACACCATACCATTCGCCATGCTTGCCATCGACGATGGTGCCCTGGCCAGCAAGGGGGAATCCGCCGAAGTCGCTCTTGAGAATGACCTGCATATCGTAAGGTCCTTCGATATTGCGACTGCGGTAGGCCAGCTGCTGGCGACCCGTGCGTGGCCATGAGATGCAGAGCAGGTAGTACATGCCGTCGTGCTTGATGACGCGACTGCCCTCGTGCAGTCCGTCAGGCTTGCCGTTGAGCTGGAGAACTTTGTTCACGCCGCCGGGCTTTTCAGCCGTGAGGTCGGCTGTGAGTTCGACCAGACGGATGTTGCCACTGCCAGAGAAGACATAGACGCGCCCGTCGTCGTCGAAGAAGAGGGACGAGTCGTGGTAGGCTGGCAGTCGGCTGTGCAGTGTCCAGCCCTTGGCGGGGTCGGTAGTGCGGAAGACCATGGATTTGTGTGGGTCGTCGTTGGCCACAAAGAGTGCCCAGAAGGTGCCGTCGTGGTAACGCAGGGAGGTGGCCCACTGTCCGCGTCCGTAGATAGTGCCTTCCTTCAGGTCGTATCGAGGTGTGTCCTTGATTTCGTCGAAGAGGTAACTGACGGTTTCCCAATGGACGAGGTCAGTGCTACGCATGATAGGCGCACCGGGGAAGAGGTGCATGGTGGTGGTGACAAGGTAGTAGTAGTCACCCACACGGATGATGTCGGGGTCGGGACAGTCTGCCCAGATGAAGGGATTCTGCACCTGTATCTGCTGAGCACGGAGTGTAGGAAATCCGAGACTGAAGAAAAGGATGAGGATAAGGGTTTTGAGTTTCATGGGGGTGTGCTTATCGTTTTGAGTTCAAGAGTTGGCGTGAAGGATTTTCGTAGTTTGTAATGCCGAGGCGGATGGCCTTCAGTTCGTCGAGCGTGTGAACGGGTGGTTCGACGAAGGCAGGCAGGGGCTGTCGGCTAAACGTCTGGAAATAGAGCAGACAGGCATCTTTCCACCACTCAGCATCGCGCACCTGGGTCTGTAGCCGCTGCTGGATGTCGTTGAAGGTGGCTGCGGGGAGGTAGGGCCGCAGGGTGTTCCAGGTCTGGAGCATCTGGCGTGCACCTTCCAGCCCTGTCTGATAGTGATGGCAGAGTTCGGTCCAGAGCGTGCGTCCGGTGTGGCAGCGGTGTGTCCAAGGGGCGTGGTGGAACCAGAGCAGGTACTTGTCGGGACAGGTGTTGATGTCTTCAAGCTGCCGGGCCAGCGGTTCGGGGTACTGAGCCGTGGCAGCACTGCCTGTAGCCTGGGTGCGGTCGAAGCCGAGACCGAGGGTGTCGGCGCGGTGGTAATAGACACACTGCCAGTCAGCTCGCTGTCCGGGGTTGTTCTGCCAAGGCTGTGGACCGTAGTGATGGCCTTCGGCAAAGATGTGGTGGAGACCAAGGGGCATCATGTAGCTGACCACGGTTTCGCGGCTCTGGCACATCCATGGAACGAGGGCCGAGAGCTGGGGAGCTGTGCCAAAAGTCTGGGCTACCCACTCACGGGCTATCGCCGCGCTGCTAAGGCTGGAGTTCCATGCCAAGCGACCGAAGGCGTACCAGTTGGCCTGAGCCATGACGTTGCCGCAGAAGTTCGCGTCGGTGCCCACATTGGAGACGGCGGCGATGGCGCGGAGCTTGCTCTGCTGCATCTGTTCGGCATAGCGGGCGTATTGCTTCACGTCGGAGAGAAACTCCTCCCACATGGGGGCAAGGAAACAAATGTGATTGGCATGGCCAAGATATTCTTGCGTAATCTGGAGTTCAGCCATCTGCGGTGTGCGAGGCATGGCTCCGAAGAGCGGACTGTAAGGCTCGCGTGGCTGGAAGTCGATAGGGCCGTTCTTGATTTGGATGACGACGTTGTCGAGAAACTGCCCATCGAGGGGCTGAAACTCCAGGTAGGCTTGTTTGGCTCGGTCGGGGTCGGTGGGCGAATAGACGAAGGCTCGCCACATGACGATGCCGCCGTAGGGACGCAGTGCGCGTGCCAACATATTGGCTCCATCGGCATGGGTGCGCCCGAAGTCCATCGGCCCAGGCTGCCCCTCGCTGTTGGCCTTGACGAGAAAGCCGCCGAAGTCGGGGATGAGCTGATAGATTTCCTTTGCCTTCTGCTGCCACCAGCGTTGCACCTGCTTGTCCAGCGGGTCGGCGGTCTTCAGTCCGTCGAGCACAACAGGCGATGAGAAATTGACTGCGAGATAGACGCGAATGCCGTAAGGCCGGAGCAGGTCGGCATAGGTCTTGGCCTGACGGAGCACTTCGGCTGTGAGCATACGGGGCGAGGCGTTGACGTTGTTGAGCACTGCACCGTTGATGCCGATGGCGGCATTGCGGCGGGCATACTCCAGGAGGTGCGCCTTGTCGTAGGTGGGCCAGAAGATGCTGTGCCCAGAATAGCCGCGCTCCATCGTGCCGTCGAGGTTGTCCCAGTGGTTGAGCAGACGGAGGTCGTGGTCTGGGTTCTCAGTCAGCAAGGTGTCAGCCGGCAGGGGGGCTTGGGCTGCAAGGCGGAGCAGATGGGCTGCGCCGTAGAGCAGTCCGACATCCGTGGGAGACGTGACAAGTGTCTGCCCCACTGTGCGCTCAATGCGGAAGCCGTCGGACTTCAGTCCCTGCTGGCTTTTGCGCTGAAGGCTGACGGTGCCGACCATGTTGCTTGCCTCCAGCCAGTCGATGGCCAGCTGGGTGGTGGGCGATGGCTTGGTGCGCAGCTGCATAGTGGGCTTTGCCTCCAGCCCCAGGGGGATGAAGGCAAGAGCCAACAGGAGAATGTTACGAATGTTACACATGTTACATCAGAGTTGCACCGTGAGCATGGTGAAGCTATATGGCGGCAGGTCGAGGGTCTGCTGCTTCTTCAGCTTCACAGTTTCGGTCTTGGGGGCAATGGGCTGTGCGTCGTAGTTGTTTTCGTCTTCCGCCTGGCCAGCGATGGTAGTCTTGGTGGCCTGAGGCTTCATGCTCTTGAAGCGGCTAAGGTTCAGTTGGACAGTCTTGGCATCGCCGCTGGCGTTGCAGACTTTGATGAAGAGCTGGCGAGTCTTGGTGTTGAGCACGACCGACTGTTCTTGCAGGTCGGTTGCATCAGTGATTTTCACGCAGTCGCCATAGTAGTACTGACCGCTCGACTGGCCAAACATCTGCTGCACGTAGTAGCTGCAGGTGAGGAACGGACGCTCGTTGTCGAAGTAGATGAGGTCGGGGTTCCAGTTCGTCGCGTTCTTCCGGGCAAAGAGGGGTGCATAGCTGGTCATGCAGACCACATCGCCGTTGCGCTCAACGTGGAGCAAGTAGAGGGCTTCGGCCAAAGCATCAATGAGTTTCTTGTCTTTGGCAGCATATTCGCCCAGATACACCTTGGTCTTGCGACCGCGTGGATACTTGTCGTACTGGCGGTTCTTCAGGAAGTAGTCGCGCTGTTCGTAGTAGTGCTCATCGAGGATGGGCAGACCAATCTCTTCAGCCAACTTCCAACCGTTGTCGAAGTCGGGATTGCCGGGATGGGAGCCTGGGCCAGCTGTGCCCACAATCACGATTTCGGGGTGAGCCTTCGTGATGCGCTCGTACATATATTTAAATCGCTCGCAAAATTCGGGCGTAATCTTCTCTTCGTTGCCTATGCCGAGGTATTTCAGGTTGAAGGGAGCGGGGTGGCCTTGGTCGGCACGCACCTTGCCCCACTTTGTAGTCACATCGCCATTGGCCCACTCAATGAGGTCGAGCGCGTCCTGCACCCATTCGTCCATTTCCTGCATGGGCACCACGTCCTGTGCCTGTGTCTTCATGCTCCAGCCGCCGTTGGTGCCCTGACAGCTCACACCGCAGGGAAGGATGGGTACGGGCTGCATCTGGAGGTCTTCACAGAACTGGAAGTATTCGTAGTAGCCCAGCCCCATTGACTGGTGGTAGCCCCAGGTGTTCTTCAGCTGGCGGCGTTGCTCCTTGGGGCCGACGGTAGTCTTCCAGCGGTAGGTGTTCCAGAAGCCGTCGCCACCGCCGTGGACTACGCAACCGCCGGGGAAGCGCATGAACTTGGGGTGAAGGTCGGCCAGTGCCTGGGCCAGGTCGGGGCGCAGTCCGTGACCTTTGTAGGTGTCTTGCGGCATGAGCGAAAGCATGTCGGCATCCAGCTGGCCCGGTGTGAGGACGAGCACCTGCAGGGCTGCCTTCTGGCAGTCAGCATTGGGTTGCAGGGTGGCAGTGTATTTCTGCCAGCCAGCAGCGTTCACCGTGAGGGTGGTTTCGGCCAGGAGTTTCGGGTCTTTGCCCCAGCCCTGCGGCTCGACGAGTGCGATGCGCAGTTGCTTGGCACCGCCCTTGCCGTTGCGGAAGAAGGCCGAGAAGTCGTACTGCTTGCCTTGCTTCACGCTGATGCCCTCGAAGCCGTCGTTCTGGAGGCCGAATCCCTTCCAGCCGACATAGTCGTAGTATTCCTTCACACGCTCAATGTGCAGACGCATGTAGGTGGGGTTGTTGGGATGAATGGGGTTGTCCATGCGCGGTTCGAGATAGCCCAGCGAGTGACCAGGGCGAATCATGCGCCAAGCCGTGCCTGGGCCCCAGCCGTCGCGCTCTGTAGGGCTGAACTCGAAGGAGCCGTTCTGCAGCAGTTCGGCATAGAGTCCGCCGTCGGCACTGGAAGAAATGTCCTCGAAGAAGATGCCGATGAGTTCATCGCTAATCTGCTTTCCGCCCTGCGGCGCAGTCATGGGTTTCTGGGCCGACAGGCTAAGCAGGAAAGTGAAAAGTGAAAAGTGAAAAATCTAAGTTTCATAAGATTATTGCTGTTATGAGGGGAAAATTAGTTAATCAGAAAAATCTTCTTTTGACCCTTGTAGGTGCAAGTCACGACGGCACGTCCGTCCTGAATCTTACCAACGCTGATCTGCACAGCCGGGTCTGAGGCTGTGACGCTGAGCTTGCTCTGCTCGGTCAACCGCCCATACACCTGATAGTGGTTACATTCGGTAAAGCCGTTGGCATTGGTTGCCATCAGAGGCTCTGCGGGGATGTTCAGCTTCTGGCCATCTGCGGTGATGGTGACGGTGGGCACTGCGGGTCGCTGGGGCATGATGTTTTTCGACAACGCGCTAAAGCTGATGCCGTGGAGGTCGAAAAGTCCCGGCTTCTGCTGCGTGCGCTGTCCACGGCGTTGCTCCGGTGCCTTCACTTCGGGGCCTTCAGCCACAAGGTAGATGGCGTGCTTGCCCTGCAAGCCTTCCACTGCTGGCAGGCTCACCGAATACGTGGCCTCCTGCTGCTTGGCCGAGGCTGGCACGTCGATGACGGCAAGTTCCCGCCCCTTCCAGGCAGCGTTTGCCCAGGGACCGTCAATCATGACGTGAATCTTGAATGCCCCATTGCCGCTGGGCGTGAGGTTCAGGTTCAGCATCGTGCCGTCGCCCTGCCGGGTTCCCTCGAAAGCCTTCACACCCTTGGCGTCCTTGTCCAGACCGCCAAAGCCAAAGTACTTGAAGCCGACAATGCCGCCATTGGTGATGCCGACCAAGTCCATCGAGTTGTTCCACACATCGTGGTTATCCTGCATCCACTCATTGCTGTTGGTGCCGCCATACATGAAACAGGCTATGCCCGCAGAATAGTATTGATAAGGAGGCAGACCGAATATCTGGAAACCTTCACTGGTCACCTCGGCACCCGTGTAGGCATTGCCGTCGGCGGCTTTCGCAGTCCACTCATTGCCCTTCACGTATGGGTCGTAGCCCGTGATACGCACCTTTCCGCCCTGAGCCACAGACTTCTTGTCCCATTCAATCTTTACGGGAGCCACCATCGACTGGCGGGCATTGCCGAAGCCACGTGGCGGACGGTGGTAGAACACATACCACTGCCCATTGATTTCCTGCAAGGAGCCATGCGTGTTGTGCCCGGCATTGGTGGTGATGAGTTTCGACCCGTCCCCGTTCAGCACAACGCCACGGCTGTCAACCAGCACACCGCCACTGCGCCACGGTCCCAGCGGACTGTCGCCGTAGGCATAGCGCAGGGCACTGTTGGTTGCCCCCAGCCCGTATTCCTGGCCAGAGTAGCCAGAGAACACCATCACATACTTATTGCCGACCTGACGAATGGAGGAAGCCTCAAAGAAATTGAAGTCCAAAGGATTCTGCCCCTTGTAAAGTGCCTTGTACTCACTGCCCTCCTTGTCGAGCAACCTGCCGTCACGACTGCTGGCAGGGATGAAGGGGTCTATCAGCTCGGTGCCCGGACGCTGGCTGAACATCGTGCGCTGGTCAAGTTCGCAAGCCGTAGAGTGCTGGAAACCGTAGAACACGTATGCACGGTAGCCCTTGTCATAGTCCGGGTCTTTCTTGTCGGTGATATTTTCAATAAACACAGAAGGGTCGAAGTCTATCAGCGAACCCTCTACACACTGACTGCCATCGGCAGAAAGGTTGACTGGCGTAAAGGGGCCATCGGGACGGTCGCCCTTACAAACCATGCCCACACGCCGCCATCCACGGCTATGGGGATAGAGCCAGTAGGTCTTCTTACCCGTAGCCCGGTCTTTCACCTCCACAAGGTCGGGGGCATACATCGTGTCCCACTGTCCGCCAACATACCATGTAAAGATGGGTCCCTCATCACGCCACTGGCTCAGGTCCTCAACTGGAGCCGACCACATACGCACATCGTTGCCGCAATACTTGTTGTAGTGGGTGTCGTGCGAACCAACCACATAGGCACGGTAACGGCCTGGGCGGTCGGGGTCTTCAAACACACGGGGTTCTCCGTCTGGTACGTGCTCCCACAGCGGGAGGTAGGGGTTCTGTGCCTGACAGCACAGTGCCGTCAGCCCCATCAGTGTTGTAGTCAAAAAACGTTTCATCTCTCTGTTTTATTTATTGTGTTTTGATTGTTGCACATTGAGTTTTGTGCAAAGTTATAGATTTATGGCCAAACATCCATGGCCAAATGTAACAAGAATTTCATTGAATGTACCACAACGGCACAATGTTTCGCCATTTACATGAAACACAAAATAAAATGCAACCTGTCTGCATGGCCTATGCCCCCACACTACTGCCAAATCTGGCCCAGACTATGCAGAAAAACTTGCCCCACTGAAGAGTGAAAGCAGTCAGATAGGCAATTATTCTAAGAATCATTGTTTGATTCTTGTAAATCATTGTTTGATTCTTAAGAATCATTGTGTGATTCTTAAGAATCAAACAATGATTTATAGAATAATTGCCTATCTGACTGCGTTTGCACCGAAGAGGGAGCAAAAAAGTTGTGCAGAAAGGGCAAAAAAAGAAGCAGTCGCGGAAGAGCCACGACTGCAGTCTGAGGGGGGGAGTCATCGAGGTGGATGACAGTAAAAAATGAAATGAGTTACAACGATAATCGAAGGGGATTACTTGCCATAGACCAGCTTCGACATCTTTTCGGCGGCTCGCTGGCCGGCTATATCTTTATCCTGCGGGTGGATGTCATTCCATTCGCCTGTGTCGGCAAGGGGTGCAAGGGCAGCACGAGTGAGACGCTGGGTGGCCAGCAGCTGTTGGTCGCGGGTGATGGCCCAGCCTTTTTCGAGCGGCGGATTGTGACCTTTCTGGAAGCTGGCCAGTTCCATGACGACCACAGGGAACTCCGTGTGCCACTGGCTACGCCAGTCCTCGACCATGCGGACAAGGTAGTCGGCGTAGTCGGGCTGGCCCGCGTTGCTCTCGCCCTGGTACCACAGCATTCCCGTGATGGGGAGGTCCTGGAACGGGGCAATCATGGCGTTGTAGAGACCCGTGGGGCAATCGACGAAATAAGTGGAGCCTGGCTTCTGGCGCATGGAACTGCCCTGAGCCATTTGCCACTGCTGGGTGATGGGGAAGATGTGGTCGCCCACCTCCAGCTGATAGAGCTTGCCACGGGTGAAGTTGGCCCGCCCGCTCTGCGACATGAGGTGCACCATGATTTCGTTTTCGCCCTGACGGAGCACTCCCTGGGGCACGGTGTAGATGCGAGGGGGATATTCGTAGGTGGTGTTGCCTACAAACTGGCCGTTGACAAACACTGAGTCGGCATCCTTCATGGCTCCAAGGCGCAGGGTGGCTCCCTTGCCAGCGCAGTCGGCGGGCACAGTCAGCGTGTGGCGAAACCAGTAGGAGCCGTGTCCGGCCTTGCCCCAGTCGGAGAAGATGTCGGCCACGGGCCAGCGGGAAAAGTCGTAGCCTGCCGTGCGCCACCGGTTCACCACCGTGTCGGCGGCTATCATCTGGCGTTCCCATTCGTTGCCAGCGCGGCTTTCTTCGCGTCGGATGGAGTCGGGCCAGTTCTCCTGGTGATATTTCAGCTTGTCAAACTCGGTGGCGTAAGCCTTGAACTCACGCAGACTCTGTTGCGGCATCCAGGCATCGACCTTTGTGCCGCCCACGGCAGAGTTGACAATGCCGATGGGCACACCAGTCTGCTCTTGCAGCTGACGAGCCATGAAGTAGCAGATGGCACTCACCTCGCCGCAGTTCTCTGGAGTGATGTCCTGCCAGGGACGAATCTGCATATCGGTGTTGGGCCTTACGTAGTTGAACTGCTGTGGAATCTTCAGGTAGCGGATGTTGGGGTTGCTGTAGCTGCGCACCTTGTCGGCCACCTTGTCCATGCAGCGGCGTATGGGCAGCTCCATGTTGCTCTGCCCGGAGCAGAGGAACACGTCGCCAATGAGTACATTCTGCACCAGCACCGTGGCTGAACCCGAAACCACACGCAGCTGCTGTGGCTGGGCCGTGGCACTCAGCTTGGGCAGATAGACTTTCCATGTGCCGTCGGCCTGCACCTTGGTCTTGGCAGACTTGCCGCACAGTGTCACCTGGACGGCAGTGCCTGGTTCGCCCCACCCCCACACAGGGAGTTTCTGGCTGCGCTGAAGTACCATGCCGTCGGCAAAGAAGCGGGGCAGGCGCAAGGGTTCGGCACTGAGGATACAGGGAAGGCAGAGGGCACAGAGAAAAATGAATCGTTTAAGCATCATTTCAAGGGTAAATACCAGTTAGACTTTTCTGTCAGCAGATTGTAAAGGCTGTTGTCGAAATTGGCTGAACCATTGCGGCCTGCCACCTTCTGGGCAAGGAACGTCGGGTCGTTTCGGCGCAGAGCTATTCGCATCAAATCGTAGAAGCGGAGACCTTCGCCTGCTGTTTCGAGTGCCATTTCGTCGCAAATCTTCTCCTCCACAAAGAGGATGGAGTCGGACTTCGATGCCAGGGCAGGAATGATGTAGGTCTTGTCGGCATTGGCTTCACCCGAACCGCGAGCGTGAATGCCTTGGGTATTGTCGGTAGTGAAGGTGTAACTGCTGAACGTAATGAGGTCGCCGGCTGCGGCACGCTCTTCAGCACTCATGTACTTGTCCATGTGGTCGTTGCAAAGCCCGTACTTCAAGACGAAGAATGCTGCTTCGGGGAATCCGGCACGGTTCAGTGCCTCGGCATAACGCAGGTAAACGTGCTGCCGGCGATAGATGGTAACATAGTTTTCATGGCACTTTTCAAACAGCTGATAGACTGAAGAGTAGTTGGTAGAACCGCTCGCCAAGGAATGTATCGTGTAGCTAAAGTAGAGGCGTAAGTCTCCACGCATATTCTCATCGGTATATACTTTGTCGGCTGGAGGCTCGATGGTGTCGCGCAGCAGGGTGACGGGGTCGCTATAAACGAGGGTGTAACGCTGGCTGCGCGAGAGTTCCTTGTAGGCGGGACTGGCCTCTGCCTGATAGTAGTAGTTGTTATCCTCTGTGGATTCAAATACGTCGTCGAGGTAGGAAACTGTGCCGTCAAACTCTTCCTCCTCCATTGGAATGATGGTTATGTTCTCATCGGTCGATGAATACATGCCACCATAGACCATAAAAGTTTCAAAAGTATAGTCCAACCACCCCTGGCTGTTGATGCCTGTGGGGTGAATGCTGCCTTGCTTCGTGAGGTAGTCGTGATAATAGCGTGCCGCCTCGGTATAACGTCCAGCCCAAAGGCAAAGGTCGCCCAGCAGCACACGCACAGGGATGTAGAATGTGCGAGAGGGGAATGATGCCATCGCGCCATAGTCGGGGTATTCCGTATCGACGTAAGGCGCAAGGTCGCTGATGAAGTAATCAGCCATCTGCTGAATGTCGTACTTCGGGAAGAGTTCGGGGTCAGCATCTTTCTCTGTGAGGAGCGGCTCGGTGTAGAAGGGCACACTGCCGTAATTGAGAGCCAACTGCATGTAAGTCCAGGCACGGTAGGCCTTGATGACGGCGTACTCCTTTTCGAACACCTTCACACCGCGCTTCATCAGATTCATGTCTGCCGTAGCCAGAAAGTAGTTGCAATTCTGGATGATGGCATAGTAGTCGCTCGGCTTGTTGTAAGGGTTTGCCGCATCAGCGGTGAAGTTTGCCAACGCCTGCAGATTGAGGTTGGCATGGCCGGTCAGGCTTGTCAGGTCGCCACGCACCTCACCCAGCAGCACCGTGCGGTCGGCTATCACCTGCATCTTGCTGATGATGCCGAGCAGGGAGTAAACCGTGTCGTTGGGCGTATCGAGGTTGTTGTCCTCCACAAATTCCACCAAACTGCTTTCGGGTTCAGTGCAGGAGGATATGAAAAGTGAAAAGTGGAAAGTAACAATGCCCAGCAACAGCGTGGAGGCGTATTTCACTTGTTTTCTTATCGAATGATATTGCATCTTCATAATAATAGTAAAAATTGACTTTGTCAAGCTAAAGGTTCATTACAAGTTAATCTTTGCACCAATTGAGAAACTACGCCCCGAACCGAGCAGACCACGGTCGATGCCCATGCCCAGCACTGAATTGGAATGTGAGAACTCAGGGTCGCTGCCCAGATAGCGGGTCAGGGTGAAGACATTGTTGGCTGCTGCCCAGACGGTAATGCCTTGCAGATAAGTGCTGCGAATAGGCAGGGTGTAGCTCAGTGTCACTGTCTTCAGTTTCAGGTAAGAGCCATCTTCAATCCAGCGGTCGCTGAAACGGCTGTTGCCCATGGGGTCGAGGAAACTGGCACGCGGAATGTCGGTCTGTTGTCCTTCGTGTGTCCAGCGATTCTTCATCGCTGTGGTCTGGTTGTAGAAGTACGAACCCGACTCCAGGATAGAACGCTGGTAGTTATAGACATCGCCACCCAGCGAGTAGGTGAAGTTGGCACTGAGGGTGAAACGCTTCCAAGAAAGCTGTGTGTGCAGTGTGCCATAGACATCGGGGTTGGGGTCGCCAATCACCTGCCTGTCCTGCTGGTCAATGCAGTGGTCACCGTTGACATCCACGAAACGCATATCACCCGCAGCGAAATACTGCTTGGCACCCGTCTCGGTGAGCTGGTAGAGCGATGCAGCGTCAGCCTCGCCTTGTGAGGCAAACACACCGTCCGTCTTGTAGCCATAGAAGAGTCCGGTAGCCATGCCTTCCTGGTTGCGGATGGTGGCTCCATAGAGGGTCTGGTCCACATAGCCATCCGTACCAGGCAACGACTGGATGCTGTTCTTGTAGTGTCCCATCGATGCGCCCAGCGACCACTTCCAGTCCTTCAGATTAAGCACCTTCACGTCGAAGCCCACATCGAAGCCCTGATTGCGCACCCGTCCGCCATTCGTCCAGTTGGTCTGCAAACCCGTCAAGTAGCTCAAGCTGGAAAGTGAAAGCAGGTTGTAGGTATTGGCGAAGAAATAGTTGAACTGGAAGTTCAGCCGATTGCTGAAAGCCGACAACTGCAAACCAGCCGTCAAGCGAGCTGTGGTTTCCCACTGCAAGCGGGTGTTGCCGATGTTGGCAATGGCCAGACCTGTAGTACTGTCGAAGATGCGCCTGGCGGCAAAGTAAGTGCGGCTGGCCTGACTGTTCACACCGTCGTTGCCCAACAGGTCGAAGCCCACATTCAGCTTGAGGTAGTTCAGCCCCTTGCTCTTTGGCATCCAGCTTTCATTGGTCATAACCCATGCAGCCTCCACACTGGGGAAGAAGCCAAAAGCATAGTTGCCAATCTTCACGCCGTCGGCTGCATCCACACCAAACTTACTGCTGCCGTCCATGCTCAGTGCAGCCGTGAGATAGTAGCGTTCCAGATAATTATAATCCGCAGTGAGATAGTAAGTCAGGTTGACATTCCTGTTGTCCAAACCATCCGTCTGCTTGTAGGACAGCGAAGACGACATATTCGGTGTCTTGTCGTTGCCTGTGTCGTAGCCCACCTGTGTGTTCAGCCGGTAGGTGTCGCGCAGGTAACGCCAACCACCCCTCACACCAAGCAGATGAGCATTCCAGCGATGGTTGAAGCGGAAGTAGAGGTCGTTCATCACCGTAATCTGACGGGCAGCCAGCGCGCTGGCCGTATTCTCCACCGAACCAATGCCCTTCACCTCATAAGTAGGCACACCGTTGGTGGGCAGATAATAATTCTCGTCGGTATTGACCAGCTGGAAAGCAAAGTGGTCTGCTACCGTCCAGTCCTTGCTGATTTTCCACTGCGGCGTAACAGCCAGCGAAATCATGCGGTTCGAGAAATAATTTTTGTTCTTGCCCTCGCCGTTCTCCAGAATGGCAGTCGGATTAGGCAGCGACTTCGTGTATTTCGCCGTTGTCACCACGTCGCCCAGGTAGTCGTCCGCCTCGGCCAGATAGCTGGAAATGTTGCCGCTGGTGTCGAAGGCGTAAGGCGAAAGGAACGGAGCCTTGATGAGCGAGAGGAAGCCAGGGCTGCTGTTGATGCCGTCGGTCACATTATCCTTCACTCCATCGTCGCGCATGTTGCGGTTTACATCGCTATAGGCAGCGTCAAACCTGATGTTCACGTTCTTTGCCAAAACGATGTCGGTGTTCAGTCGCAGGTTGAAGCGTGAAAAGCTGTTGTCCTTCAGTGTCGCCCTTGCACCCGCATAGCCTACCGAGAGGTTATAGTTGGCCACATCGTCACCACCCTGCACGTTGATGCTGTAGTTCTGCACAAAACTCTCCTTGCGCACCTGCTTCGACCAGTCGGTGTCGTTGTGATACATATTGTAGTAATAATACTTCGGGTCGGTTTGCAGGAACTTGAAGCTGTTGCTCTTCGTACCCGTTGTGCCAATCAGTTCCGAAGCAAAGACGCGATATTGCCGGGCATCCATCATTTCAACCCGGCGCGGCAAGAGCTGGAAACTACCGCCCACGCTTACGTCGATGCGTGTAGCCATCGACTTATTGCGCTTGGTCTCGATGACCACCACGCCGTTGGCACCCTTTGCGCCATAGATGGCTGCACCGTTCTTCAGCACAGAAATCCGCTCGATGTCCTCCACCATGATGTTCGCCAGGACGTTGTTGTAGAAACCGTCGTGCTGCGTCGTGCCGTCGTACTGCATGTTTTGGATAACACCATCGATGACAACCAGTGGCAGTGCATTGCTGTTCAGCGAATTCACACCATTCATCAGCATCTTCAGCCCCACGCCAGGCATTCCGCTCCGCACAGCAGTCAGCATATCGCCACCAAACTGTGTCTGCAACTGCGGGTCAATGCTGAGGTCGTTGTTATTGTAACCTACCTGCGCCGTCTTTAGGCTCTGTGCAGTAGTCTGCTCCCGGTAAGTCTCGAAGAACTGCGATGAGTACATCTTGACAGGAACCACACTGCCACCCACGGCAGAAACGGCCTGCTGCACAAGGTTGTATCCCTCTGCCTCAAAGCTGAGTGAAGTGACATACTTGGGCACCTTGATGGTGTAATCGCCCTGTTCGTCAGTCATGGCAGAATACAGCCCATTGTTGTATGCCTGCACACGCACACCCGCAGCAGGTTCGCCTGTGGCAGCGTCGAGCACACGACCCTTCAGTTCGACCAAGTCTTGCGGTTTCGCGGTTTTGCGGTTTTGCGGTTTTACGATTGTTGAGTCTTGTGGCTGTGCCGCCAGTGTGCCACTGGCCATGAGGCACGCAGCCTCTATCAATATCAATGCAATGTGTTTCATTTGCTTGCCTCCTTCCTTGCTTTAGATTCCTCCGTTTCCTCGGATTCAATCACTGGTTTCAGATAAATACAGTCCAGATACATTTCACGAGAGAACTGAGTCTGACGGTTCGTGATGCTGCACTGAATCTGCAATGTCACGCCCGCATCGGGCTGCCGATAGTTGCAGACGGGGAATGTGAACCGCCCTATCAGCAGTGTGTCAATCTGGGTACCGCTGCTCCTTATTTCCGTACCGTAGTCCACGGTCTTTTTGCTGCCATCGAGGTCGGTGTAGGTCAGCTGCGCCTTAAACTTGTTAGGCTTCGTGTCCTTGGAGTTTGCCTGATATACTGTCTTCGGCAATGTAACGATGCAGATGTCGTAGGTGCCGCTCAGCGTATTCGCAACCTCGAAGGTAGCTGTCCAGTTGCTTGTGCTGGACTTCGGGACAATGTCGAGATAGCCGCCACCCGAAATTGCCGAATTGTTGGTTTCACGAATGTTGGTCGTGCAAAGTGTGTTATTGACCATGTTTGCTTCGCGCTCGCCCTCCGTCTTGATGGGGTGGAAATAGAGCTGACGGGTGTCGAAGGGCCACTTTGCGATGTTATAGAACACACCATTCGAGCACTTCAGGCTGTCCTTCAGCTGTGCACGGTCGAAGAGGCTGTCGGCATCGTATGGCTTATAATAGACATGATAGGGCCAATCAAGGAATGAATAAGCAGCGGTAATCAGGGAGTCCTGCGGTGCTTTGTTCACAGCTTTGTTCTGATTGAAGATGAGGTCTTGCACGAGGCTGACTGTCTTCCAGTATTCACTGATGGAGTCTGCCTTCTCTATGTTGCCATAGTTGAACAGGCTGCTGGCCTCGGCATAGACCGTGTTCCACACATTGGCATCGGGCACCAGCATCATGAAAGCAGAGTCCTCACAGATGATGTTGCCAATGGCACGGAAGTAGTCGTTCTCTGTCACCATCACGGAGTCGGAATACACCTTGCGGCCATCCACCAGTCCCGACTGGATGCTTCGGTCCTCATCCAGTTCCTTCTTCTCCATGCGCTTCAGCAGCTGACCGATATGGGCATACTGGCCGAGACTGGTCAAGCCTTCATAGATATTGTAGGTGTAGGGTGCATCGTCGCTGATGACATGAAGCAGACCGTTGGTGGCAGGGATGTTGTAACTGCCCTCCACCACCCTGCTACTGTAGAGCTGGGTGGCAGTCAGGTCGAGAAATTTGTCGTTCAGCATCTTCACCGTCTCCGCCGTAGCAGCGTTCATGTTATAGAGACTGCGCGAGATGTGGTTTGCCATAAAGTGGGTAGCCACGGTGGAGTCTCCCTGTGCTGTTCCACAAAGACTGAGCAGGGAGTCCACATTGAACGTGCCGTTCACCGGTGCCCACACTGTCAGCGACTGGTCGGCATCCAGCAACTCCGCGTATGTGACGGGTGTGGCATGCATATTATTATAAAGATGTGTAGCCCTGGCAACTTTCAAGAAGTCGCTGAGCTGAGGGTTCTTCTCGATGCATCGAAGCAACGACTCACTGCCTGCCGCCTGATCGCTGGAGTCGTAATGGTCGTTCCAGCTGTCCGAGCAAGCTGTAAGCAGTCCTGCCGTCACCATGCCTGCCAGCGGAATGGCCCATGTAAATAATGCGTTCTTTATATACCGTTTCATAACTAATTTTACAATTGGACAATTTCTAATTTTACATTTTTTTTTGTAGAAGTTAAGGAGTTAAAGGAGTTAAGGAGTTAAGCCAATACAGAACGTCAGTAATGGCTTAACTTCTGTCCGAAGGACGAGCGAAGCGATAACTCCTTAACTACCATTTTCAATTTTTAATCTTCAATCTTCAACTAATTCCTAATTATGCATTATCAATGTGTATCTTCCGCGTTGAGACCTGCATACACAGACTTCGGACAGAATTCAAAATAATTGATAGGCAACTCGGCCTCTTCATTTTCGATGACCAGCTTGATACGCAGGTAGTATTCCTTATCGGGAGACATGGGCTGCGTGGTAAGAATCTTGCGGTACTTACCATTGTTGGCACGCAGATTGTTCGCACCACCCTGATTCCAAGAATCCATGTCTTTCATATATCCACGGTTGTGCATGGCCTTGTCGATGGCACGGTTCTCCTCTTCGTCCTCTACGTCGGCC
Source organism: Bacteroidaceae bacterium (assembly GCA_017453465.1). Taxonomy (GTDB): domain Bacteria; phylum Bacteroidota; class Bacteroidia; order Bacteroidales; family Bacteroidaceae; genus Minthosoma. The sequence continues at coordinate 19,210 of JAFTEV010000078.1, forward strand.
ACCCAACCAATGCTTGGGTCACCACCCCAGATGCGGAAGTCTATCGGCAAGCCCATAGGCTGCATGTTATCCTTCTCACCGAAATAAATCTGCACAACGCCACGGTCGTTACCTGCACCGTAAGCAAATCGAACTTCATAGGTGTTGGCTGGCACAGGTGGCAGTTTGAAGGTGATGTCGAACTGACCAATCAAATCGACAGCATCGGAATAAGTCGCCATCCACACACCACGTTCACGCAAGGCGAGTCGTGGTGCACGTCCGTGGAAGTCCCAACCTTCTACGGCCTTGAAGCCTGTGACATGGGTGGTGGTGCCACGAACACCTGCATTGAGAAATTCGGTGGACATGGTAATCACATTCCAGCGAATGCGGTCGTTGAACACCACATCGCGAGTCTGGGTGCTGTAGGTAAGCACATCGTCAAGATAATGATAGATACCGTTGAGAGCTTGCTGGTTCAGCGTATCGAGCGGATAGCCAGCAGCCTGCATATCTGCATCGTGGATTGACTTCATTTCCGTTGGTGTATAGACTTTTACACCACGCACTGAATAGCTGGCTGCCACGCCTTTTCGGTTGATGAACAGACCTTCGCTGGGCGACGACATCTTCATAATGGTAGATGGCATCAGCGTCGTGTACCAGTCTGTCGCATCAATCAGATTCGGCATGGAACAAGTCGTTTTGTAATCAATGCCACTCTCCGAAATAGTGAAGTCGTTAATGGCACCGTAATAAGGCAGCAAGTGATATGCAATGAATCGGTTGAGCGGATTCTTCCTGTTTGTCCAGTCATCATCATAAAGACCTGCATCCTCAGGATAGGTCTGGTCATAGACCTCCTTGGCGTATGCTTTCAAGTCATCCAGATTGTTGATGCCCTTGGCAGCAAACACGCTGTTGGGTTCAATCAGAGCCGTAAAACGCTGTACTCGTTTAGGGATGTACTTACAGAGCTTCGTTTCTCCGGTACGGTGGATATAAACGCCCTTGTTTACCGAGTCTATGCCCACAGTGTAGTCCCCGTATTTTTCCTGATAGGCTGCGATGGAATCGACCAGCCCCGTCAGCGTAAGCGCACTGTAGAAAAGTGACACACAGGGGTCACCCTCCAGAATTTCGGGCAAATAGAGCTTAGAAGGCTGAATCACCCGGTCGAGCGTGTGAACAACACCGTTCTCAACAGAGTCGTCGCGTGCAATGAGGCACGAAGACATGTTTACATAATAAACAACACCCGTAGCACTGCTGTCACAAGAAAACGTGAGGAAGCGTTCATTCATGTTAGCAGTGGGAATGTTGCCATCGGAAAGGTCGGTCGTAAAAAAAGCCTGCTGAATGATGTGGTTCCACGAAAGCGTGTCACACTCGGCTTTGGTCAGTTCGTCAACACTCGACAATCCGTGCTGAGCAAGATAGGAGTTGACGGCTGAATTGGTGGGTGCAAAGCAGGTATAGCTGCCGTATGTGGCCATCATGCCATACATGCCTGAACGTTGAAGAATCTTAGTAAACTCACTATAGAGTTCTGGCCGAGCATCAAGATAGTCACTGACCATCTCACCCGTAAAGGTATAGTAGTTCTCTGCTTCTGGCTCATCGGAACAGCTTGTCACCGTTGTAAAAGTCAACGACAAAGCCAATAGCCATTCGGCCATGATGAATATATTTTTGAGTCTCATAATATATTATATGTTTTGTTCTGTTTTATCAGTTTCGTAAGCAGGATTCTGAATGAGGAAGGGGTTCTGCTTGATTTCATCACGATGGTAAGGCCACCAAATGATGTCCTTAGAAGAGAGTTTCACACGAATGGCTGCAGAATTTTCCTGGAACTTGGGGAGTACCTTTGTAATCATGCGGCTGTTTTCTCCCTCACGGCGACAGAGTCTGACAAAGTCGAACCAGCGTTTGCCTTCAAACATGAGTTCGCGCTGACGCTCTCCCAAAACAAGGTCTTCCATTGTGCTGCGTGCAATAGCATAATCATCGTAAACCAGCAGGTCGGTTGTGGATGTACGCTTGTTGTTAGCACGACGCCAGACTGCCATCACTCCATCAAAGGCGTTCTGGTAGTGCTGGGTTTGTTCGGCGGTAAGCTGCTGACCCACTTCCACGTTTCCTGCCAATTCCACTTCTGCTTCTGCACGCATCAGAATGACATCGGACAGACGGTAGAGAATCCAGTTGGCATAGTTGGTAGAACGAGCAGAGGAAGTCACGGTTGGAGCGGCACCCGTCGTCGTACTGGTACGGAACTGTACACGCTGAGCCACGTATTTCTGCACATAGCCCTTGTTGTTGGTTTCCAGTATATTTTCCAGGAATCGGCAATCAGTTTTCCTGAAGTAGTCATTCGTACCTGCGTATGCATTTTCATAGATGAACGGAGGCACGCCAATTTGTCCTGTTCTGGAGGATGATGAACCATAAAAGTCACGGACAAAGAGGTTGGAAACCGACTGGTTGCTGACAAAGTTCAGTTCAAAGATGCTTTCAAAAGAATTGCCCGTGCCAAAGATTTCGGTATAGGCATTACCTGCATAGGAACTACCTGGCTGTGTCTCGGAAACAAGAGGATACCTGCCATAGAGTTCCACAGGATAGGTGGTGGGATTCTTTTCCCTTTCCTCTTCGTATTGCAGAATCTTCTGGTCAATCACCTTGTCGCAATTGTCAATGCAAGCCTGATAGTCGCCTTTCCACAAATACAGGTCGGCTAACAGGGCATAACAAGCATAGCGAGTGATGCGGCAGGTGTTTTCGACGGAATTTTCACCATAACTCTTCACGGCCTCGTCCTTGACCCGTTCCACATCGGCAATCAAGTTGTCGAGCACTTGGTCAAAAGGCGTTGCGGGAATCTGGTATTGCTGACTGTCGTCTTTGGAAGGTTCTGTGACGTATGGCACATCGCGGAAAGTGCGAATCAGGTAAAAATAACATAGTGCTCGCAGCGTAGTGGCCTCGGCAATGGTTGCACGCATTTCTGCTTGGGTGAAGTTGGGATCCTTGGCACTCACTTCGGGAGCATAGTAGATGACTGTGTTGCAGCGGTTAATGCACTGATAGAAGCTGGACCAATTGGCAAAGCGGTTGGTCTCCAGCAAGTTTTCCTTAAATATCTGATTCAGGTCGTTGTTGGTTCCCGACCCACTCTGCATATTGTCGGAGCGGGCTTCTCCCCAAATGGCCATGCGCTGGATGCAGTCTGCACTTTCCAGCTGTGCATAGCAGGAGTTGAGCACACTCATCACGTCGGCCTTCTCTGTCCAGTAATTTTCAAGTACAATATCGTTCAGCGGTTCGATACTGAGGAAGCCATTACAACCCGACAGAGCAGCTGCAACGGACGCTATCAAAATATATCTAAGTCTTTTCATAGGGATGCGAAGTTTTTAGAATTGTACTGTTACACCGAATGTAAAGCTACGGGCATTAGGCGTGCGGGCATTGTCGGTTGTCACACCGTAGCCACCATAGCCAACTTCTGGGTCTGCACCGCTATATTTGGTAAGGCAGAAGAGGTTGTTGCCCGACAGGTAGAGGCTAAGTGTGCTGAGTCCTATCTGCTTCAGCAGTTTCGGGTCGAAGGAGTAGCTGAGCTGTGCGTAGTTCAGTCGCATGAAAGAGCCGTCCTCAATGAAGCGGTCGGAACCGAGCCAGTTGTAGCCGCTCTTGTGGAGTGCGCGTGGGAGTTCTGCGTTGTCACCCTCGCAACGCCAACGCCAGTTGACGGCTGCGCTCTGATTGTTGTTGGTGTACATGCTTTCTGCATTCATGCGGGCTGCATTGATAATCTTGTTGCCCACACGGAAGTTGAACTGACAGTTGAGTTGCCAACGTCCGTACTGGAACTTCATGCCCCATCCACCTGTTACCTTTGGCAGTGAACTGCCCAGATAGACGATGTCGAGTTCATTGATTTGTCCGTCGTGGTTGATGTCCTCGTAGCGGGAATCGCCTCCCTTGAACTCGTAGATGTAGCTCTGGTTGTCGCTGTCGTAACAGAAGACCATCGGCACAGTGAATCCGTTCTTGTCAACAATCACATTGTCGTTGGCATCGCGAGCGACGGGCGCATTAGGTCCACTGACTCCAGGCACTTCTACTTCGGAGTATTTGGAGTACTGGTAAACCCCCTTGTAGCGGAAGCCGTACATACTGCCAAACGCATTGTTCAGTTGCACACGGGTAAGATAGGAACCGTTGTTCTTGTTGAATTCGCTATTGAGCGATGCAAGCACAGTTTCATCCATCTTCGTGATTTCGTTTTTGTTGTTGGCAAACGAAACGTTGAAGCCCCACGAGAACTTGCCTTTCTTGATAATCTGATTGCCGTTGAGATTGAATTCCCAACCGTTGTTGCGCATGTTGCCGACGTTCTGGTAGGCGAGTGCGGTGAAACCCGAAGAGGTGGGGATGCGGCGGTTCATCATGAGCAGGTCACTGGTCATCTGTGTATAGATGTTGAAGTCGGCAGTGAGTTTGTTGTCGAAGAATCCGAGGTCGAAACCTACGTTCCAGGTTTCTTTTTCTTCCCACTTGAGGGAACCCAGACGGATATTGCTGGGGTACATGGAGGAGCCACGGTTGTAGGCATCGCCAGCCGAGTACTTGGAAAAATAGAGGTATTCACCGTTTGGCTGGTTGCCCACCTTACCCCAACCTGGACGAATGGAGAGCATGGAGAGCCAGGTAAGTTTCTGCATCCAGGGTTCGTCGCTCACGTTCCAGCGGAAGGACAGGGCCGGGAAGTTTCCCCAGCGGCTGTCGTCACCAAACTTGGTGCTGCCGTCGCGACGAATGGAGAAGTCGGCAATGTAGCGACCCTTGTAGGCATAGTGGGCAGAGAAGGTGAGATAGACGGAACGCCACTGGCCAGCCCCTGTGGAGAGTCCCGAAACCACGCCGTCGGCAGTAGTCAAAGTGATGGTTCCTGAGGGTAGACCAAAGATTTTGCTGCCTGTCGATTTGGACGAGCCATCGGTCAGCTGGAATTGTGCCATGGCCATGAAGCTGTGGTCTTCGTTGTTGAAGTGAGGCGTGAAGGTCAGGCGGTGGGTAGTGGTCACAGCCATGCTCTTGTGGGCATCGGCTGAAGAAGCGTTGTTCTGGGTGCTTGACCATCCTGAAGTGACGAGGCTGGAGGGGTAGAAGGTGTCGTTGTACTTATTAAAGATGTTGAAAAGAATCTTACCTTCATATTTCAGCTGGTGCTGGTCGGCTTCGGTACCCAGCAGGTTGTAGTGCAGCTGAAATTCTGGCTGAATCTGATAAGTAGATTCGTCGTTCTTGGCTTGCTTGGCCAGGGCAACAGGGTTGACATACTTATATTGGTCTTCCTTCAGTTCGTCGGAACAGGTGTTGAGCATGTGGTAGTAATCGGGAAGGTCGTTACCAAGGGCATCTTGCTCGTAGATGGAGAGGTTGGGCATCTTCTGATAAGCAATGCCGAGCAAATCTTGGTTGATGATGCTGCCGTCGCGGTAGTTCTTCTTGTTGTTGGTGTAGGTCATGTTGAAGTTCGTCACAATCTTGATGCGGTCGCTGACGAAGTAGTCGAGGGCTACACGGGTTGTAAAGCGGTCGAGGCGTTGCTCAATGACGGTACCCGTCTGGTGGTCGTAACCGCCGGAGATGCGGAAGTTGGCTTTTTCGCCACCGCCCGAAATACTGATGTAGTGCTTCTGCAACCAGCCTGTCTTGGTGATAGCACTGCGCCAGTCTGTGTTGTTGTTGTACATTTCGTATTCGTTCCACGACTTGTCGTAGTTGAATTCGCGAATGTTGGAGGAGGCATCACTGAGGTTGGGGTTGTAGTAGGCCTCCTTCATGAGCATGGTGTACTGGTCACCGTCGAGCAACGGAATACCCTTGGGCTGGAACGTGCCAGTGAGGCGGAAGGAGTATTGCACTTTGGTTTTACCCCTTGCACCACGCTTGGTCTTAATCTCGATGACACCATTGGCTCCCTGCGAACCCCAGATAGCTGTACCTGCAGCGTCCTTGAGGACGGAGATGGAGGCGATGTCGTCGGGGTTGACGTTGAGGAGTTCGGCAAACTGGTCTTCGGTGGCGTTGGCGTAGTCGAAGTTGCTGTTGTGGTCACTCTCGAAGATGTTGCCATCGACCACGATGAGGGGTTCGCTACTGCCGTTGATGGAGCTGACACCACGCAGACGCATACTGGTGCCTGAACCGAGGTTACCGCTGTTGCTGACGATGTCGAGACCAGAGATACGGCCTTGCAGGGCTTCATCGATGCTGGTGACGGGCAGGCCCTCAAATTCCTTTGCATCAATGGTCTGGTGGGCAATAGAAAGCTCCCTTTCAGGAATGGCGAGACCACTGGCTGGGATGACGCGCTTTGACTTGACGACGACTTCTTGCAGCTGGGTGGCACTCTTCAGCACAATCTTGTAGCTGGTACCCTTGATGGGGATGATTTTAGTTTCGCAGCCGATGTAAGAGATTCTCAGCCTGTGCTTGGGGTCAACTATCTTGAAGGAGAAGTTGCCGTTGATGTCGGTAACGGCATGTGCCACGATACGGTTGGCTTTGTCTATCTCGACCACGTTGCACGCCATGAGCGGTTCCAGGTCATCGGACACCGTACCATGAATCATAGTCCCTGCTGTCTGGGCCAGAAGGCTCAATGGCATGAGGGAGAATGTGAGTATGAGTAGGATGTGTTTTGGTTTCATAACTAATTGAACAATTGGACAATTTACAATTTTGCGGTTATACGGTTGTGCGGTTTTACGGTTGGGCGGTTGTGCGGTTATACGGTTGATACTCAAATTGTGAATTGTTAATTGTGAATTGTTAATTGTGAATTATTAATTATTTATACTGTAAGGTTCCGTCTATCTGGTGAATCACAGCGAAGGAGGACGTGTAGAGGTTGTGGGCCTGTGCAGCGTCGGGGGTGTCGTACTGATATTCGCGTGCCATGATGTTGTAGAGGCCGCCATCAGTCACCACTTTGTGCGTGTTGCCCTTGGCATCGGTGACTTGCAGGTCGGTGCCAGTCTGGTTGACACGGAGCTTGTAGTATTGCAGGTTGCCGTCTTCCACCTTGTAGGCCGAGGTTTCAAATTCGCCTGAGTTGGGTCGCTCGCCAATGTAGAAGGCATTGTCCTGAATGTGGTACTTGAGGAAGTTTTCAATCTCCAGCTGGAGGCTGTCACGTCGCTCTTCGTCGGTTTCGTTCTCCACTTCTTCCCAGGTGGGCAGCTTGCCAGCGGATTGCAGATCTTCGATGGCTTTGTTGGTGGGGACATAGACGGTGTATTTGAAGGTATTGAAGAGCGAAATATTGGGGGAAGGGCAACCGTGTTCATCGGAACCAATGACGTGCTTGGTTTCCAGATAGGGTGAACTCTGGAGAAGTTCGCGGAAGACACGGAATTCTTCGTGTTCTTCAAGAATGTCGAAGACCGACTTGCGTGCTGTCATAATAGGTTCGGGCAGCACAGTGCTGGCCGTGTTGAGGGTGTCGAGAATGTAGGTTTTTCCGTTACCCACATCGGAAAAGTCGTGTACGGCAGTGATGCGGAGCTTCTTGCCTGTCTCCAGCTGGTAGCCGCCCTGCACGGTCATGCCATCTTTGCCGCTGAGGGCGTTTTCCACCTTGATAACACTGCCGCCCTTGGAGGTGTAGTAGGTGTTGCCGTCTTCCACATTACCTATTATAATATGTGTATCCAGAATATCTTCGAGACGGTCGAGAATCTGAGTGTAGGATGCTTCGCCCAGCGAGTCGCCAACAAGCCCAGACTCCGTGTCGTATTCCCAGATAGCAGCACGCACCTTATCTACTTTTTCGGCTGCATCGGGCTTGTAGTGGAAACGGAAGAGCTGTGTAGTAGTCTTGCCGAAGGAACAGGGGTCAACGTAGTAGAGAAGTGCATCGTTGCGAGGAATGAAAAAACTGTAGTAAGAGTTCTGCGAGGTAAGATAGACATTGAAGCCCAGCTGTTCAATGCCCCAGTTGAGCACGTCCATGGTTTCGTTGATGAGGACCGGGAAGGAGACGGAGATGTAGGCAACGGGATTGAACACTTTGTTGGTGACATAGACGGCACCATTACAACACATCTGCACGCGGTCCACATCCTTGGTCTCAATACCCAGTTCGTCGTTGGCATCGTTGAGTACCTGATCAAACTTGCTGGGCACGCTCATCACAAAGCTGTTGAGCATGTTGACGTTTATCATCTTGGAAACGACATTGTCGGGCACGTTGTCCCAGGAACCATAGCGTTCCTTCAGCGGCTTGCCTGCGCCTTCGTTCCAATAGTGGTCAAGTGCTTCGTTGGTGGGCACAAGCATCACGCCCATGTTTTCCTGCACGGCTACGTTGGTGGCGGTGCTGGCTGTGGTTTCAGAATAGAACTGGTTCCACCCTGGGTCGAACTTCAACTGGCCGTTGACAGCCCCTCCTGCAGGAGTGTTTTCAAGCTCACCGCCGTTGCTGCGGATGGAGAAATAGCGTTTCTGGAAAAGAGAATCGACGGGGGCATTGGGATTCAAACGGTTGTATTCGTCTGTGGCTGTTTTGCCCACGTAATAGGGGGCGCAGAAGCGGTTCATCAGCTTGGCAAACTGACTCAGCTCTGCAGTCTGTGTCACATACTGAGCCATGTTGGGCTGCGGCAGTGTGACTTCGGCCATTTCGTGAACGAAGCCGTTGGAGCACTTCACGTTCTGGTTAATCATCTTCACACCGTTCACGTGTGCATCGCCAGGTGTGCGTTGGTCAGCATAATTATTAAGGAAGTCGCAGTCTGCATTCGTAATCAGTTTGTTTTGCAGAAACTGTTCGATGAAGTGCACCATGGGCGGTGCAGTAAAGTCGTTGGCACAAGCAATGGACTTACTGTTGTCGCGGTAGTATTGCCAGTAAGGGGTTTGTGGCATCTGGTCGGGCGACATAACGGGGATGCTGTCATACTCCGAGGAAGCCGTCAGACGGCGCATACAGTCTCCCTCTGTGGGTCCTTCCGAGCTGGACAGGTAGGCCACCTGGCAGGCATTGTTAATCATGCTGCCATAGAGCAGGAGCTTCTTCTGAGCGTCTGTCAGGTCTTCATACTTCGACACACCCCAGGTGTTGTTCTGGTAGAAGCGTTGGAAAGCTTCATCGTCGGCAACGAACAGCGTCTTGCTACCCGTCTTGGCAAGCACCTCGTTATACCTCAAATCGTCAATCAGCCTTACCGTCTGGGTAAATCTGCCTTCGGACTGGAGATAATCATAGATGCTTGAGCCTAACCAATCGGGAGTCTTCTCCGCCAAATCGTAACCGTCGGAACAGGATGTCATCAGGCCAGACAGCAGTGCTGCACCAGCCAGCATCCTAGTTCCAAGGCATCGCAAAGTTCGCGATGATGTTTCAGGCTTTAGTTTCATCTTGAGAATAAATATTTTGTTTTTTTAGTTTTATGCTGCAAAATTATGGTTTTTTAATAGCTTACACACAAAAAAGATGTAACACGAACATTTGCTCATGTTACATCTTTACTTTGGGAAGTGAAAAGAGGAAGATTGAATATTGAATTAGGAATTAGGAATGAGGAATTAGGAATGAGGAATTGATACTCCAATTGTGAATTGTGAATTGTGAATTATCAATTGTCAAATTGTAAATTGTCCAATTGTCCAATTCGTCACTCACTTCCCTCGGGTGGTTTCAATCGTTCCGTCGGCACGGTAATGCAGTTCAGAAACCTTCAGTGAGCGCAACCAAGTCTTGCCACCCGATGGCACCGAGTCGTGATGGAGTAAATACCACTTACCCTTGAACTCTACGATGCAGTGGTGAGTGGTCCATCCCACAACAGGAGTCAGGATGACCCCCTGGTAAGTGAAGGGTCCGTAAGGATTGTCGCCAATGGCATAGCAAAGCAGATGGGAATCGCCTGTGCTATAGGAGAAATAATATTTTCCGTTATACTTGTGCATCCACGAAGCTTCAAAGAAACGGTGTGGGTCGCCAGCCATCAGCGGCTTGCCCTCCTTGTCGAGGATGATGAGCGGACGCGGTGCCTCGGCAAACTGCATGTCATCGCTCATCTTCACCACCCAGCTAGGCAGTGCAGGGGCATCGGGCCGAGCAAAGAGCTGAGTCTTGCGGTCGGGAGCAGGTCCCAAGTCAACCAGTCCGTTCTGGTCGCCATATTTCCCAGGAATCGTCTCAAAGCCATGGAAGAGCGGTTGCCACCACTGCAACTGTCCTCCCCAAAGACCACCAAAGTAAGTGTAGATAGTGCCGTCTTCATCCTTGAAGACACAGGGGTCGATGGAGAAAGAGCCACGAATGGGGTGTTCGCGGGGAACAAAGGGGCCTTCGGGCTTGTCGGCTACGGCCACACCCAGACGGAAGACACCGTCATAGCCTTTCGCAGAGAACACATAATAGAACTTTCCGTCCTTCTCCACCACGTCGCTATCCCACAGCTGTTTTTCAGCCCAGGGCACCTGTTCCACACTGAAGAGGACGCCGCCGTCAGCAACCTGTCCGTTCTCCAGGTCATGGGCAACAAGTACGTGGTAGTCCTTCATCTGGAAATGACCACCATCGTCGTCCTCACATTCACCAGCATCCCAGTCGTGCGACGGATAGATGAAAAGTTTGCCGTCCCATACGTGAGCGGACGGGTCTGCCATGTAGTCGGCAGGATAAAGATACTTCTTTCCTTCCATAATTCTTTTTGCTATTTTACTCTGGCTTTCGCTATTACTTATTTCTCGCCTCTATTTCTTTATTAATCTTGTCAATCACTTCGTCGGTCAGCTCATACTTGCTGATAATCCACATGGCCAACACCAGCAGGGCAGCAGGAATGACGCACACCAGCCAGAGGATGCCTTCCTCGGCTTCAGGAGTCTGAACCGTAGATTCAGAATTGTAGGCCACGTATGCCAGCACAGCAGGAGCCACAACGCTACCCAGTGTCATGCCAGCCTTGAAGAAGATGCCCGTCAAGGCATTCACGATGCCCGCAATGCGCCGTCCGCTGACATATTCACCGTATGAAATCACCTCTGGCACCAGTGCCCACATGTAGCCTGTAGCCACAATGACACCCGTAGATTTCACGAACTGTGCCACATAGACCATTGTCATGCTCGGATTCTCCATCTTAGCCACGAAATAGAGGAAAGCCATACCTGCCACGGCAATGCCGAGGAAGATGTAGAACATATTGCGCTTGCCCACCAACTTCTTAATCATCGGCACCAGCGGCATGAAGATAAACGACGGAGCAGAGCCAAGTCCCATGAAGACGGAGAGCTGGTCAGCCGTACCGTGCATGTTGCAGTTGATGAAATAGGCACCAGCCGCATTGCCGATAGACATCATGGCAAAGGCCGTGACAAAGAAGAAGGCAATCACCCTGAGCGGACGGTTCTTCAGAAACTCCATCCACAAGTCGCTCACCTTCACGTTGGCAGCTTCGCTTGCGTCCATCACAACGCGCTCCTTGCACTGCGAGAAGCAGAACAGCAGCAGGGCCAGTCCCACCAAGGCATAGATGGTCATTGTCGTGAACCATGCGACAGGGTCTTTCGGCAGACCCTCATGCTCTTCCTCCGTGAAGTAGGCAATAAGCAACGGCAAACCCGACCCCACGGCCAGACCGCCGCAATTCGCCATAAACATACGCACGGAAGTAAGAATGGTTATTTCGTCAGTGTCGCGAGTCAGCGATGAATTCAGTGCGCCGTAGGGCACATTGATAAATGTATAGAGTAGCGTCATGGCTATGTACGTCACGTAGGCATACAGCAACGACGGTGCAAAACCGTTCCAGAAACATAGGATGGCAAAGCCCGTCAACGGCACGCCCACATACACCAGGTAAGAGCGATACTTGCCCAACTGTGGACTATGCTTGTCGATGAGCGCACCCACGATGGGGTCCCAGATGACGTTGGCCACATTGCCCACCGTAAACATCACCGACACATCCACCGCATCCAGTCCATAGATGTCGGTGTAGAAAAACAACAGATACATGCACGTAGTCTGGAAAATCAAGTTTTGGGCCAAGTCGCCCGAACCAAAACCGATGCGCTGCATCCAATTCAGCTTGTAAAAGCCTCTGTTCGTATCCTTCTCCATTGAGCTAATTTTTAGTTACTGTGTTTTTTGACAGTCCCCCACCCCGAAGGGCGAAAAGAACCAGTCATTTTCTGTTGCAAAGATACCACCTTTAACCTCATCTCCGCTTTCCGCCTCGTTTCATATTGTTTGCCCCACGCTACAAAAGCCAACCCAAAACAAAGTGAATAGTGAAAAATCTAAGTTACAGTATAGCCAGCATCGGGGCTGTGTTTAGCTCCAGCAACTTAGATTTTTCACTTTTGACTTCGTCGAGCTAAAGGTTCACTAAAAACTCTTCGACGCTTTTTTTATTCTTCGGTCTTGTTTGCCCTTTTTCGTTCCAGGTGGTCGAGAATAATCTTGCGAATGCGCATGGACTTTGGTGTAACTTCCACATATTCGTCGGCCTTGATGTATTCCAGGGCTTCTTCGAGGGATAGCTGGACGGGCGGGATGATGTGGGCTTTCTCGTCCGTGCCCGAAGCACGGACATTGGTGAGCTGCTTAGCCTTGGTCACGTTAATGACGAGGTCGTTCTCGTGAACGTGTTCGCCAACCACCTGCCCTGCATAGACTTGGTCTTGCGGTGAAATGAAGAATTTGCCTCGGTCTTGCAGGTGGTCTATGGCGTATGCAAAGGCAGTGCCTGCTTCGAGGGCAATCATGGAGCCGTTGGTGCGGCGTGTCATTTCACCCTTGAAGGGCTGGTAGTCCTTGAAGCGGTGGGCCATGATAGCTTCACCCTGACTGGCAGTGAGGACATTGGTGCGTAGTCCGATAATGCCGCGTGAAGGAATTTCAAATTCCAGGTTTGTGCGCTCGCCTTGTGTCTCCATGCTGAGGAGGTCGCCCTTACGACGGGTGACCAAGTCAATCATCTTGCTGCTGAACTCTTCGGGCACATTGATGGTGAGTTCTTCGATGGGTTCACATCGTTGGCCGTTGATTTCGCGGAAGATGACTTGAGGTTGCCCCACTTGCAGTTCGTAGCCTTCGCGACGCATGGTTTCAATAAGCACAGAGAGGTGGAGTACACCGCGTCCGCTCACAATCCACTGGTCGGTGGTGCCGTCCTTCATTTCAACATGGAGGGCAAGGTTTTTCTCCAGTTCCTTCTGAAGTCGCTCACCAATGTGGCGGCTGGTGCAGAACTTGCCTTCCTTGCCGAAGAAGGGAGAATTGTTGATGGTAAAGAGCATCGACATGGTCGGCTCGTCGATGCTGATGGTAGGCAGTGCTTCGGGGGTGTCGAAATCGCAGATGGTGTCACCTATTTCAAAGTTGGAGAGTCCGATGATGGCACAGATGTCGCCAGAGGAAACAGCCTCGGCAGTCTTGTGTCCCATACCCTCGAAGGTGTGAATCTCCTTGATTTTTGTCTTCTCGGAAGAACCATTGCGGTGAACAATGGTGATATTCTGCCCAGCCCGAAGCGTGCCACGGTGCACACGCCCTACGGCAATGCGCCCTGTGTATGTAGAGTAGTCGAGCGACGTGATGAGCATCTGGGGTGTGCCCTCCAACTGCTCTGGGGCAGGGATAGTTTTCAGAATCACATCCAGCAAGTAAGTGATGTCCTGAGTCGGTGTTTTCCAGTCTGCTCCCATCCAACCCTGCTTGGCAGAGCCATAGACAACGGGAAAGTCTAATTGGTCTTCGCTGGCTCCGAGGGAGAACATCAAGTCGAACACCATTTCATATACTTCTTCGGGACGGCAGTTGGGTTTATCGACTTTGTTGACTACCACGACAGGCTTCAAACCTATCTCCAGTGCCTTTTGGAGTACGAAACGTGTCTGGGGCATGGGACCCTCAAAGGCATCGACCAGCAGAATGCAGCCGTCAGCCATGTTGAGCACACGCTCTACTTCGCCGCCGAAGTCGCTGTGTCCCGGCGTGTCGATGACATTTATCTTTATACCTTTATAATTAATAGATACGTTTTTGGAGAGGATGGTGATGCCACGCTCTCGTTCCAGTTCGTTGTTATCCAGAATCAAATCTCCTGTCTGCTGGCCAGCCCTGAACAAGTTGCCAGCCATCAACATCTTATCGACCAGGGTTGTCTTTCCGTGGTCAACGTGTGCAATGATTGCAATGTTTCGTATGTTCATTTAACTAAATATGATTGTTTTATTCTTGTAGGTCAACACTTTGCGCTCAACATGTTTCTTGACGGCACGGCTGAGGACTATCTTTTCCAGGTCTTTGCCTTTGAGAACAAGGCTATCGGGTGTGTCTTTGTGGGTAATGCGGACTACGTCCTGCTCAATGATGGGGCCAGCGTCGAGTTCTGCGGTGACATAGTGGCTGGTGGCTCCGATGATTTTCACGCCACGCTCGTATGCCTGATGGTAGGGCTTGGCTCCGATAAAAGCGGGAAGGAAGGAGTGGTGGATGTTAATGATGCGGCTGGGGTAGGCTTCTATCATTTCGTCGCTGATGATTTGCATGTAGCGGGCGAGGACGATGAAGTTGACCTTCTGGTCACGCAGCATCTGCATTTCCGCTTGTTCCACTTCTTGCTTGTTCGACCAGTCTTTCTTGATGCTCCACACGTAGTAGGGAATGCCGAACTGGTCGGCCACGTAACGAAGGTCTTCGTGGTTGCTGACGATGCAAGGAATCTCTACATTCAGTTCTCCTGCCTTGTAGCGAGCCAGAAGGTCATATAGACAATGGGACATTTTGCTGACAAAGATGGCCATGCGGGGTTTGATGTGACCGAAGTAGAGGCGGAACTTCATCTCATAGCGTTTGCTGTAGAGCGTATCGATGTATTCTTCTATTTTTTCGGCAGGGATGAGGAAGTCTTGCAATGCCCACTCCACACGCATAAAGAACATGTGGTCAACTTCGTCAACATACTGGTCAAGATAGACGATGTTTCCGTTGTTGTCAGTGATAAACTTTGTAATTTCGGTGATAATGCCCAGTCGGTCGGGGCAGTGAAGCAGAAGTATGGCTGTTGAGTTCATTGAATGAAGTCTTGAAGTTCTGAGGTCTTGAGGCCAACCTAATAACCTTGCAGCCTCAAAATCAATTTTGGCCACAAAGGTACGGAAAAATTAGGAATTAGGAATTAGGAATTAAGAATATTTCGTAACTTTGCAGGAAATTCCTAATTAATAATTGATAATAATGTTATACTGGATTATCATTACCATTGTTGTGGCAGAATTTATTTATAGTGTTGTGTTGAGTGTCTTGAACCGTCGTGCCAGCCACAACCCCATACCAAATCTTTTGGAAGGTGTTTACAATCAAGAGGCATATAAGAAGCAGCAGGCATATTCGCGGGAGAATGCACGGGCAGGACTGGTTTCCAGCTGCATTGATACGGCTCTACTGCTGGGGCTGTTTGCGCTGGGCGGCTTTTGCTGGTTCGATGGTGTGGCTCGCGGTGTCAGCAGCGATGCAGTGGTGATGGCATTGGTCTATTTTGGCATGTTCTATCTGGTGGATTGGTTTGTGGGACTTCCTTTCTCCGTGTATAGCACTTTCCACATTGAAGAGAAGTATGGCTTCAATCGCACCACTCCTTGGCTGTTTGTGACGGACACGCTGAAGGGAATGCTGATTTCTATACTCCTGTATGCTTTGCTCATCGGTGTGGTCGTGTGGATTTACGGACAGATTCCGCAATATTTTTGGTTGGTTGCCTGGGGAGTGTTGTCCGTCATTATGCTGGTGTTGCAGTTTTTCTATAGCGATGTCATTGTGCCGCTGTTCAATAAGCAAACGCCATTGCCAGCAGGTGAATTGCGGTCGGCTATTGAGACGTTTGCACAGCAGGTGGATTTCAAACTGGATAACATCTATGTCATTGACGGCAGCAAGCGTAGCAGCAAGGCGAATGCCTACTTTACAGGATTCGGTGCCAAAAAGCGTGTGGTGCTGTACGACACGCTGATGGAACAACTTACCACCGAGGAGATTGTGGCTGTGTTGGCCCATGAGATAGGGCACTACAAGCATCGTCACATCGTTAAAGGCATCATCTCGGCCTTGGTTACCAATCTTGTGATGTTTTACCTCTTTAGCCTTGTGATTGACAGCAGGGAGATTGCGGCGGCTGCGGGTTGCAGCGAGGCTTCGTTCCACATCAACATGACGGTGTTCATGCTGTTGTTTACGCCTATTCAGGTTGTCACTTCCTTGATTGGCAATGTGGTGTCAAGACGGCACGAATGGCAAGCCGACGAGTTTGCCCGTGTGCATGGCATGGGGAAAGCCCTGGGCAGTGCTTTGCGCAAGATGTCGGCCAAGAGTTTGTCGAATCTTACGCCTCACCCCGCTGTGGTGTTCACGCAGTATTCTCACCCAACGCTGTTGCAGCGGGTGGAACATGTGGAGTGATATACACTCATCAGTTGCTGTGCAAGGACGGTGGGGTGGAAGGTCTGCATGGCATACTGGCGACTGCCTTGTATCATGTGTGCTCTAAGTGCTGTATCAGTCAGTGCTTGGAGCATTTTTTCTTTGATGTCTTCGGGCGAGGCGGGGTTGGCCAACAAGGAATAGGGGCCAGCGGCTTCGGGCAGACTACTGACATTGCTACTGACGACGGGACATCCGCTCAGCATGGCTTCGACAACGGGAAGTCCAAAGCCTTCGTAAAAGGAAGGATAAACAAAGAGCTGGGCATGGAGGTAAAGCTGTTGCAATTCGTCGTGAGTCAGCCCACCCAACCAGCGAAACCGTGACTCCATGCCATGGGCTGCGATGTAGCTTTTCACTTCTCGTTTGTATTCATGGCCGTCGCCCACGATGTAGAGTGGCAGGTCAATGTCGGGCGGCAGGAGTTGCATGGCCTTGACGATGCCAAGCAAGTTCTTGCGAGAGTTGACGGAGCCGACATAGAGCATGTAGGGAGCCTCTGTCCAAATGCCTTCTACCTTACGGGCGTTTTCCTCATAGTATCTTTTGTTCACGGGTTGATACACCACATCTATTTTACTTTCTTCCACATCATAGAATCGAAGAATGTCTTGCTTGGTACATTGGCTGATGGCAATGATGCGGTCGGCATGGCAGACGGCGTATCGCCATTTCTGGTCATAGATGTGGCGGTCAGCCCAGTGATACATATCGGGAAAAGTGCGGAATGCCACATCGTGAATGGTGACAACAGAAGGAATGCCTGTGCGGTGGATGCCCAGGGGGAGTTCGTTGCTAAGTCCGTGAAAAAGGTCGATTCTATCACGCTTCAAAGCCGCAGGCAGTCCGAAAGTACGCCACAGTCCACCCCGCAAGAAACCGTGAGGCTGGACGGTGTGGCAACCTTCCTTCGAGAGGTAGGGGCTTGTCACGGGGTTCAGCCTCAGTTTGGGTGTATAAAGAATGTACTGATTTTGGGGATATTCAGCAGTCAGGATGTCAATCGTTGTGCGACTGTGATTGCCCAGTCCTGTGAAGTTATTGTAGAGACGCTTTGCGTCAAAGCCAATCTTCATTTCTTTCTATACAACACGGGGTTTGTGCTGGGGTCGTTGTACATTTTCATTTGCTTATAGACCTTCATGTACTTGCGGCCAGCCTCGATGTCGGCCAGAAGTTGGTCTATGGCGGTAGAAAGGTCTTTCTGCTGTTCAAGCAAGACGTTGAGCTTTTGCTGGCAAGTGGCAATGTGTTCAGCCGTAGCGTCCCCCCGCTGCACCTGTTCCTGCATGTGGTAAATCTTCAGGGCCAGAATGCTCAGGCGGTCAACAGCCCATGCGGGGCTCTCCGTGTTGATGGTAGCATCAGTCAGCTGCTTCACTTCACGGTAGGTGGTGAGGAAGTAGCTGTCAATCATTTCCACAATGTCAGTGCGGTCTTGGTTGCTCTTGTCAATTCGGCGTTTCAACTGCAACGCATCGGCAGGGTCAATCTGGGGGTCACGAATCAAGTCTTCCAGATGCCACTGCACGGTGTCAATCCAGGCTTTGAAGTAGAGGTAGTATTCTATCGTCCCCGCATCATAGGGGTTATTGATTGGCTGGTCAACATCATCGGTGAGGTGGTAGTCCTGGATGACTTTGTCGAATATAGGCATTGCCTGTTGTGTGAATGTCATTTCTGGTTGTATATCCTATTTATTAAATATGTATTCAAAACATTTATCGGCTGCACCGGCATTGGCATTGATGTATGCCCCGGCTTTCTTTCCTGCCGTTTCCAGTCGGGGGTGGTCGGTAATCAGTTTGTCCATGATGGCGGCAAACGACGGTGCATCGATGTATTCAAAGGCTCCACCTTGTCGGAGGAGAGCCTGAGCTTCCTGGAATTTCTTGTTCTTGGGGCCAAAGACCACGGGAATGCCATAGACTGCCGCTTCGGGCACATTGTGGATGCCTACGCCAAAGCCACCGCCGATGAGGGCTATCATGCCATAGCGATAGATGGACGAAAGTTTGCCGAAACAATCGACAATCATAACCTGTTCGTCAGTCACACGTACTCTCCCCGACTCCACTTCAGTATAGCGTACAGCCTTTAGTCCACTGGCCTCCAGCAGATGGTCGATGCTTTTCAGGTGGACGGCACTGATGACGTGGGGCGCAATAATCAGCTTCCAGTCGCGGTGCTGTGCAAAGTAGGGAATGTAGATTTCCTCGTCGGGACCCCACGAAGAGCCAGCTATGAAACAAGGGCTGCCAGCCACAAACTGCTCGACGACGGGAAGCGGTGCTGCTGCATTCTTGATGGCAATGACGCGGTCCAGACGGGTGTCGCCAACTACCGTGACATTGTTCACTCCGTGTGCCTGGAGCAGTTGTTTGCTTTGTTCGTTCTGCACAAAGAGGTGGTCAAACTGGCGCAGTGGAATCATCGTGCCCCACCAACGGAAGAACCGCTGGCCAGGACGGAAGATGCTGGAAACGCTGTACAGCTTCACCCCCCGCTTATGAGCCGAGAGGAGGTAGTTGCTCCAAAACTCATACTTGATGAAGATGCCTATTTCGGGGTGAGCCAATCGAAGGAAGGTAAGCACGTAGGCTGGTGTGTCGAAAGGCAGGTAACAAACCACGTCTGCGCCGTGATAGTCTTTCCGCACCTCGTAGCCCGAAGGGGAGAAGAAGGTCAGCAGTATCTTGTATTCGGGATGCTCCTTCCGCAGCCTTTCCATCAGAGGGCGACCTTGCTCAAATTCGCCCAAAGAAGCAGCGTGGAACCACGCCACACGGTCTTCTGGCTTAATCTCTGCATGTAAAATGCGGAACGTGTCAATCATTCCCTCTACGAGCTTCTTTGCCTTGTTCGAGAACAGGGAAGCAACGATTACAGCCAATGCGTAAGCGTACAGTCCTATACTATATATAATTCTGTAAAGCCTTATCATAAACTTCGGCTGAAACCTTGTCATCAGCCCAGCGTTTCAATCGCAAACTTCATTCTCTTCATTACCTCTTCCTTGCCCAGGAAGGCACTCAGTTCGTACATGTCAGGGCCTTGGCCTGTGCCCACCAGGGCCACACGCCAGGCATTCCACGGCTTGATGCCAGTCTGTTCTGCCCAGGGGTCAACAACTGCTTTCTGGCCTTCCACCGTGAAATCGTCAATGCCGGCCAGCACGGTGAGCATCTGCTGCATTTCGGTAGCGGTGCCTTCCTTCCAGTTCTTGCGGATGAACTTGTCACCCTCCTTGTCAAACTCAGTCGGAGCCACAAAGAAGAACTTCGTGAGTGGCCACAAGTCACTGGCAAAACTGATGTTGCGCTTCTTCTTGTTGCCCAGACCGTCCACATATTCTATCACCTTCAGCTTCATCATGCGCACCACTTCTGCCTCCTGTTCAGCCGTGGCCGTAATGCCAGCTTCGCGAAGCACCTTGTCGAAGGCTGGCACCCAGTCGCTGTCGGGACGCTGAATGAGGTACTGGTGGTTGAACCACGCAGCCTTCACGTAGTCGAACTTTGCGCCGTTCTTCGAACACTTGCTCAGGTCGAACAACTTCACCATTTCGTCCAGCGACATCAGTTCCTGGTCATTACCTGGATTCCAGCCCAGCAGGGCAAGGAAGTTGATGACGGCTTCGGGCAGATAGCCCTTTTCGCGATAGCCGCTCGACACAGCCCCAGACTTTGGGTCGTGCCACTCCAGCGGGAACACGGGGAAACCCAGCTTGTCGCCGTCACGCTTCGACAACTTACCATTGCCCACAGGCTTCAAGAGCAGAGGCAGATGGGCAAACCGAGGCATGGTGTCGGCCCAGCCAAAGGCTTCGTAGAGCAGTACGTGCAAAGGAGAACTGGGCAGCCACTCCTCGCCACGAATGACGTGAGTCACTTCCATCAAGTGGTCATCCACAATGTTGGCCAGATGATAAGTAGGCAGGTCGTCAGCACTCTTGTAGAGCACCTTGTCGTCCAAGATGCTGCTGTTGATGACCACTTCGCCACGGATGATGTCGTTCACCACCACGTCACGTCCTGGTTCAATCTTGAAGCGCACCACGTAGGGCGTGCCAGCCTGAATGAGTGCATCCACCTCGGCCTCCGGCATGGTCAGCGAATTGCGCATCATGCCGCGTGTCTGGGCATCATACTGGAAGTTCTCTATCTCTGCACGCTTGGCATCCAGCTCCTCTGGCGTGTCGAAGGCAATGTAAGCCTTCCCGCCATCAAGCAGCACCTTCACATACTGGCGATAGATGTCGCGACGCTCACTCTGGCGATAAGGCCCGTGGTCGCCGCCAAAGCTGACACCTTCGTCAAACTGAATGCCCAGCCACTTGAACGACTCCAGGATGTACTCCTCTGCACCAGGGACAAACCGTGTAGAGTCTGTGTCCTCGATGCGGAAAATCAAGTCGCCGCCATGTTGCTTCGCAAACAGATAATTATACAGGGCAGTGCGCACACCGCCAATATGCAGAGGCCCCGTGGGGCTGGGTGCAAAGCGCACCCTCACTTTTCTTTCAGTCATTGTCTTTTGTGATGATTTTGTCCGCAAAGGTAGTGATTTTTATTTTAATTTCACACTTTTACACTCCACATATTACTTTTTTTATACAAAAACGATTGCAGTGTGGCAGAAAAAGCGTACTTTTGCACTTAAAATAAGAAAACACAAAAACGTTAAAACGCTACAATAATGGAAAACATTGATTGGTCAAGCCTCGGTTTTGGCTACCACAAGACCGACTACAACGTGCGTTGCTACTACCGCAACGGCGCGTGGGGCGAAATTGAAGTTTGCTCCGAAGAAACCATCCCCATGCACATGGCCGCCACCTGTCTGCACTACGGACAGGAGGCTTTTGAGGGTCTCAAGGCATACCGCTGTCCCGACGGCAAGGTGCGCGTGTTCCGCAGCGACGAGAATGCAGCCCGTCTGCAATCCACCTGCCGTGGCATTCTCATGCCCGAACTGCCCACCGAGAAGTTCAACGAAATGGTTGACAAGGTCATCCGCCTCAACGAGCGATTCATTCCGCCCTACGAGACGGGAGCCACCCTCTACGTCCGTCCGCTCCTCATCGGCACCAGCGCACAGGTGGGCGTACACCCTGCCAGCGAATACCTCTTTGTCATCTTCGTCACACCCGTAGGCCCCTACTTCAAGGGCGGCTTCAGCTGCAACCCCTACGTCATCATCCGCGAATACGACCGCTCTGCCCCACTCGGCACCGGCATTTACAAGGTGGGCGGCAACTATGCAGCCAGCCTCCGCGCCAACAAGATGGCACACGACCTGGGCTATGCCTGTGAGTTCTACCTCGATGCTAAGGAGAAGAAATACATGGACGAGTGTGGTGCAGCCAACTTCTTCGGCATCAAGAACAACACCTACGTCACGCCGAAGTCAACCTCTATCCTGCCCAGCATCACCAACAAGAGTCTGATGCAGCTGGCCGAAGACCTCGGCCTGAAGGTGGAACGCCGCCAGATACCAGAAGAAGAGCTTGAAACCTTTGAAGAGGCAGGAGCCTGTGGCACAGCCGCCGTCATCTCGCCCATCAGCAAGATTGACGACCTCGACACAAAGAAGAGCTACGTCTTCTCAGCCGACGGCAAGCCAGGACCCATCTCCACCAAGCTCTACAACCTCCTGCGCGGCATCCAGTACGGCACCGAACCCGACACACACGGCTGGACTCGCGTAGTCATTGAATAATCGGTCCGATAATCGAGTCCTGGACACAGAGACACACAGCTGTCTCACAACAGTAGCACTGCATTGCTGCAAACGGCGCAATGCAGTGCTACTGCTGTTTTATAGTTCTCTCACTTCAGCAGCAAAGTGCGCTCACTTCAGTGGAAAAGTGCGCTCACTCAAGCGGCACTGCACGCTGGCCGCAGTGCCAAACCTTTTCACTTCCGGTCGTGCCACTCTGCCGTGACGGTGAAGAGGGCATCGCCACTGCTGTTGAGGGCGGTCTCGACGGAGTCCTGAACCACACCGATGATGAAGCCGACGGCTACGGCTTGCATGGCGATGTCGCCCGAAATGCCGAACAGCGAACTGGCCATGGGGATAAGCAGGAGCGAACCTCCCGCCACGCCCGATGCACCACAGGCTGCCAAGGTAGCCAACAGACTGAGAAAGAGGGCAGCAAAGATGTTGACCTCTATGCCTAAGGTGTGGCAGAGAGCGAGGGTCATCACGGTGATAGTGACGGCGGCTCCGTTCATGTTGATGGTGGCACCCAGCGGGATGCTGACGGAGTAGAAGTCCTCCTCAATGCCCAGCCGACGGCAAAGGTTCATGTTGATGGGAATGTTGGCAGCAGAAGAGCGGGTGAAAAAGGCATTGAGACCACTCTCCTTCAGGCAGGTCCACACCAGGGGGAAGGGATTGCGGCGCAGGTAGAGTGCCACAATCAGCGGATTGACAATGAGGGCAGAACAGAGCATACAGCCCACCAGCAGGAGGAGCAGTTTGCCGTAGGTCGTGAAGATGTCGAGCCCGCTCTCCGAAACCGAGGCAAAGACGAGGCCCAAGATGCCGAAGGGCGCAAACTGAATGACCCAGCGCACGGCTTGGGATATGACTTCGCTCAGGTCGCCCAGTATCTGGATGGTGGTCTGGCTGGCTTTCAGCTTCAGGGCCAAGCCAATGATGACTGCCCAGAAGAGCACACCGAGGTAGTTGGCACTGGTGACGGACTGCAAGGGATTGGACACCATGTTGGTAGCCAACTGGCTGAACACCTCGTAGAGTCCGCCCGGAGCCTGACTCTCAGCCGTGCCGCTCAGCACAATCTCTACGGGGAAGAGGAAACTGGCCACCACCGCTACTGCGGCAGCAAGGAAGGTGGCCAACAGATAGAGCGTGATGACGGTGCGGAAGCGTGCGCCCAGTCCGCCCTGCGCCTTGGCGATGGAGGCCGCCACAAGCACGGCCACCAGAATGGGGGCAATGGCCTTGAGCGCACTGACAAACAGGCTGCCCAGAATGCCGATGAACGTAAACTGCGGACAAGCCAGGCCCAGCACAACACCCAGAACCAGCCCCACCAGGATGCGGAGCACCAGGCTCATGCGCCGCCATTTGCCCGCGAGGGCCAAGAACAGCTTTTTCATACCCCTTAGTATTCCACCTTGTCGGCCTTGTTTTCCCAGTCGCGGAAAGCCCGCAATGCCTGGTCGCGCATCAACATTCGGGTGGGGATGCTGCGCTCAGCGGGCTGGCGGTCAATCTCTTCGTAGATGAACTTGTCGCCGAAGTTGATGTGCTCGGCATCCTCCTTCGTGTTGCCATAGTAGATGCGGTCTATGCCAGCCCAGTAGATGGCAGCCAGACACATGGGGCAGGGTTCGCAGCTGGTGTAGATGGTGCAGCCTTTCAAGCGGAAGTCGCCCACCTGCTGACAGGCAGCGCGGATGGCACTGACCTCGGCGTGTGCCGTGGGGTCGTTGTTGGCCGTCACGCGGTTCACGCCTGTGGCCACGACCTGTCCGTCCCTCACGATGACGGCACCAAAGGGGCCACCGCCCTTCTTCACGTTCTCCACGCTCAGGTCAATGGCCTGCTGCATGAATTGTTTGTCGGTTTCGGTAATCATATTTGCAATTTCAACGGATTTTTCGGCAAAGATACAAACTTTTTTCTGTATCTTTGCAGCATGAGAGCAGAAAACACATTCCAATTCAAACAATTTAGTGTCTGCCACGCCCGCTGTGCCATGAAGGTAGGCACCGACGGCGTGCTGCTCGGTGCGTGGGCCGACGTGGAGGGCGCCACCACCGCACTCGACATCGGCACGGGTTCGGGCCTCATCGCCCTGATGCTGGCTCAGCGAAACGCCACACTCCGCGTCTGGGGCATTGACATCGACACCGCCGCCGTGGAGCAAGCCAAGGAGAACGCCGAGCGCAGTCCGTGGGCAGACCGCATCGAGGTGCTGCAAGCCGACTTCTGCCATGTTGCACGTTCTCAAACCTTTTCGCTCATCGTGAGCAATCCGCCTTTCCATGCCGAAGACACCCCCAACCCCGATCAGGCACGCAATGCCGCCCGCCACACCTCGGCACTGCCCATCCCCGTGCTGATGCGGAATGCCGCTGCCTTGCTCGAAGGGCAGGGACGCTTTTGCCTCATCGTCCCCACCACGCTGGCCGCCGAAGTCATTGGCGAAGGGGCTGCCAACCACCTCTACCTTTCACGCCGAACCGACGTAAAGACGACTCCCGCCAAACCCGCCAAGCGCAGCTTGCTGGAGTTCAGGCTTTACGCCTCCCCCACGGAGCACTCCGTCCTCCACCTGCAAGACGATCACGGCGGGCGCAGCGAGGCATACAGCGCATTGACCGAAGCGTTCTATCTTTAATCTACATCCCTACAGACCTGTTTTCGCCACCGACCAGCGCAGATTACACGCCCCCCTTGTGTAGTCTGCGCTGGTCGGTGGTTTTGTTCTTCCCTGCAAATCCTAACTTCCGGAGACTTCTATCCATTGAACACATCTTTAATATAAATAGAGGTATGGTCTCGTTTTTCTTAAGCCGTGTTAGCAATGCGTCGCGCTCGTGTAGGCAATGGTTTGGGATTGATTGCCTACGCGGGAGCGACGCATTGCCTACGTGAGTGCGACGGATGCTATACGTAACAAGCTCAGTTTGTTTTCAATACTCAAACAGAAGCGGTTACGCACAAAAATTTGTGTGGAAACTGTTGTGTTCCTGCTCCAATAAATGTTCTTTAACAAATTAAGGTGGGTATGTGGTTGTACATTAATTGTGGGGGCTTGAACATTAATTTGGGGGAAATTGGTCCGTTAATTAGGGGAAATTAGGTTCGTTAATCATGGGGAAATTAGGATGCTAATAACCTGAAATGAATTTGCAACCGACAAATTATCGCCTATCCATCAACTAACACCATTGAATCTAAACAAGCATATAATTTCCCCAAATTAACGGGCTAATTTCCCCAAATTAATGTTCAAGTCCCCCCAATTAATGTTCAAGCACCCCACAATTTATGTAACTGCAATCTTTCTTTCCTTGAAAATCCTTGCATTTTGTTTCGTCGTTCTGTTTCTTTTTCGTATCTTTGCCGCTGATATTCAAAAAAATCGTATCTATTTGGCTTTCAATGCCAAATTTTGATGGTGAAAATGTAGGGTAACGATTTAGTCCCAATTCTGCTTCATTGGTTTTCTACATTTTCATTCGTGTCAAACAACTCTTTACGGGTGCA
>JAFTEV010000079.1 GCA_017453465.1 Bacteroidaceae bacterium
GTCCATGCCGCAACCGCGCGACACGACCTGCGTGAATTCAACTGCTGCCATAATCTCGTAAAGTAGTGTAACTATATAACGAGGCGGCAGCCACTTTTCATTCACTTTGGCGAATTTGAAATATTCATGAGGGTTTCATAATGTTTTTGGTTTTAGAAGTTAATGCTTACAACGATAAGACCCGACCAAACCAAGAAGGTTTAATCGGGTCTTGAATATTTTTGCTAAATAAATTAGCTTCTACCTTGATTACTTAGTTTCTTCGATGAAAGTAGCAACACGGTTCCAGTCATTCTCCTCGAAGAGTTCGTCTGTTACACCCATACCCTTGCAAGAGATGCGGTCAGCAGAGATGCCGTAAGTCTTAGTGAGCATGTCAGCAACAGCCTGAGCACGACGTTCAGACAGCTTCTGGTTGAAGTCAGCCTTGCCTTCTGGAGAAGCATAACCCTGGATGCGAACCTTAGATGTTGGGTGAGCCTTCATGTAGTTAGCAATCATAGCAACAGATGGCTTCTGAGCAGCATCGATGACGCTCTTGCCCTGACGGAAGATTACTACTGGAGCCAGCTTAGTGCCTTCTACGACCTTAGTAACAGGCTTCTCAACTTCCTTGATGACTTCCTTGATAACTTCCTTTGGCTTCTTAGCCAGTTCGCTGCGGAGGTTAGCAATCTGAGCATTCAGAGCATCGATTTCTGCTGGGTCACGGAGTTCAGCAAGCTTGAAGTTGTGAGTGCCGTTAGAGTTCTTGAACTTGTAAGTCAAACCAGCGAGCAGCTGCACGTGAGACTTCATCACATTCAGACCTTCGCTGCCAGCAAAGTAAGTAATCTGTGGCTTTACGTTAATCTGCCAAGCTCTTGCAGCACCGAGGTTGAAGTTGAGGTCAAGACCGAATGTGCTGGTTACAGTGTTGCGATAGAGGTCACATGACTTTCTGTCACCAAATGCATAGCCCCAACCCATACCAGCGCGAGCTACGATTTCAAATACACGTGGGCGACCGTTGTAGCCGGCGAAGAGGTTGTTCAGGTTGATGAGACCATTCACGCTGAGGTTACCGAAGTCGAAAACAGTCTTTGCAGGGAAATAGTAAGGATCTGCAAAAGTCTTAGAACGCGAGTTAGCGTTGTTTGCGTTGATACCAACGAGGTAGTTTACACCAATACCGAAGATTGGAGTAATCTGCTTCTGAATTTCCAAGTTAACAGCTGCACGCATGTCCTTAATCATGTTCTGGCCATAAGTAGGCTCATAAACACCACCCTGGATACCGATTGACCAGTTGTCAGTCAATTTGCTTGGTGCATACGCTTTCTGAGCATTTGCAGAGCAAACGCTTGCAATCATTGCAATAACTAAAGTAATTTTTTTCATCATAACTAAACTTTTTAAATTGTTATTAATAAAAGAATAATCTCATTTGTGTTTTTTGAGGCACAATTCTACCGAACTAATGCCTTTTTCTCTCAAAAATCGCTGCAAAGATACATATTTTGCGTGTGGTCGCAAACAAAAAAAGGTTAAACTTTTAATTTTTTGATTAAAAAACGCCTTTTTATTGCAACAAATCAAGAAAATGAACATTTTCAAGTAGCAAATCTACATGGGGTCAACGTCATAATAGACATTTAAGTTCTTCGCCACAGGTTGAGCCACGACTTCATGCTGAATGGCAACAAGTGCCTGACGCACCTTGCCCACGCCCATTGTCGGCTCCAGCTTCAGCACAATCTTGCGGATATGGAGAGACTGTATGCGACTCACGGGCGGGCAGTCAGGACCCAACACACGCACGCCAAACACACGGCGCAGCCTTTCAGCCATGTCTTGTGCCAGATGTTCCAGCAAGTCCATGTCACGGTGACGCAAATACACATAAATAAGTCGAGTGAAGGGCGGATAACTAAAATCATGGCGTTCCTGCATCTGCTGATAGAACATCGCCCAGTAGTCATTGGCAGCAATCTGGGTAATGATGTCGCTATCGGCAGAGCGTGTCTGGAGTATCACGCGCCCCATGCTGTTGCGCCGCCCTGCCCTGCCAGCCACTTGCGACAACACGTGAAACGTGCGCTCATAGCTGCGGAAGTCGGGCTGATTCAGCATCACGTTGGCATCGAGCACGCCCACCACACTGACATGGTCGAAATCCAGCCCCTTTGTCACCATCTGTGTACCAATCAAGATGTCAGCCTCATGTGCAGCAAAGCTCTGGATGATGCGCTCACACTGACTGCGGGTCTTCGCCGTGTCCAGGTCCATGCGCAGCGTTGTGGCATCGGGAAAGAGCTGCGCTATCTGGTCTTCCACCTTCTCTGTGCCCAGCCCCACATCCGTCAGTTTAGGCTCCTCACAATTGGGACATTTCTCAGGCACACGGGTCACGTAGCCACAGTAATGACAACTCAGCATTTGCGTCTTCTTGTGGTAAGTCAAGCTCACGTCGCAATGCGGACATCGCGGCACCCAGCCACACTGCCTACACTCCAAGAAGTGAGCAAAGCCACGTCGGTTCTGAAACAGAATAACCTGCTCCTTGCGCTCCAGCGCACCACGGATTTCCTCAATCAGGGGCAGAGAGAAAGCCCCTTGCATTTGCTTCTTGCGGCGCATCTCCTTCAGGTCAACCACTCGCACTTCGGGCAGCTGCACACCCAGATAGCGTTGCGTCAGCTGCACATAGCCATAGCGACCCTTCCGAGCCAAGTGGTAAGTCTCGAAAGCGGGCGTAGCCGTGCCCAGCAGAGCCTTGGCACCAAACATCTTCGCCAACATCAAGGCTGCATTCCGGGCATGGTAACGCGGGGCTGGCTCCTGCTGCTTATAGCTGGTGTCGTGTTCCTCATCGACAATGACTAAACCGAGGTTCTGGAAAGGCAGAAACAAACTGGAACGCACGCCCAGCACCAGCTGATAAGGGCTGTCACTGATTTGCCGTTTATAGACATTCAGCCGTTGCACATCGGTGAACTTCGAGTGATACACCCCCATCTTGTCGCCAAACACACGGTGCAGGCGTTCAGTTATCTGAGTAGTCAGGGCAATTTCGGGCAACAGGTACAGCACCTGCAGCCCTTCTGCCATATATTTATAAATAAGGTGTATATAAATCTCGGTTTTTCCGCTCGATGTCACTCCGTGCAGCAGCGTGATGTCTTTGTTTTCAAACGCCGTCTCAATCTCCGTATAGGCTTGCTGCTGAGCCTCATTCAGTGTACAAAGCGGGAAGTCCGTCGCCGTCTGTCCTTCCTGAGAAAGGGGATTGGGCTTGCGCCGCCGAGCTTCCTTCAGGGCCTGCTCGTCGTGAGGCTTCATGGCTCCAGGCAAGGCCGACTTATAGACATCGCCCAGCGGACAGAGGTAGTAATCGGCTATCCACTGCCAGAACTTAAACTGTTGCTCGTTCACAACGGGCTGCTCGTCCAACACCTCCATGATGGATTTCACTTCCACGCCCTGCGGCTGCTGACCGTGGGTGCGGAGCACAACGCCCGTGTAAATCTTCGTCTTGCCAAATGGCACAACAACCCGACAGCCTCGCATAACCCTCTCCTGCAGACTGGCAGGAACGGAGTATGTGAAGCTGTCAAATGGAACGGGTAGAACGATGTCTGCATAAACCTGCATAGCCGTCTTGTCCTCCCCCATTGTTCTCTTAGAACCAGTAAGTCAGATGAACCTGATGCGTATTGGTCTTACCGTTCTGGCCCACCAGCTTTTTATTCAAGTCGCTCGCAGCATCCAGCAAATTCACCTCGGCTGTGTTGCCCAGGGCGATATTGTAGTTGTAGCCTATCTGCAAGTGGCCCAGCAATCTCACACCAGCACCAATGTTCCAGCTAAATTCAGAGTCCTTCAGCCTATAAGAGTTTTCCCACAGGCTCTTGCCGCCAACGTTGAACGAGAACTGAGGACCCGTAGCAGCATACACTTTGGCCAGGCCGCCCAGTCCGAGCGAATACTTGAAGTTGATGGGCACAGCGATGTACTGCAGGGTCTGCTTCGATGATTCCGTCTTGCCCGTTTCATCTTCAATCTCAGCCTCCACATTGCGCTGTTCGTACTGTACGGCTGCATCAATGCCGATACCTATTGGTGCTGTAAACTCTGCCGTTGCACCCACAAAGAAACCTGCCCTGTTGTCAGTCTTTATCAAGTCCGTTTTAAAACTCATGGTGGTTACGTTCAGACCTGCCTTCACACCAAATTTGAATTGAGCCTTTGCTGGCACTGCAACAGCAAAAGACACAGCCACAAGAGCTGCCACAAAAATATTCTTTTTCATACGTTTCGTTGTTTTAGAAGTTAATATACGGTTGTACAGTTATACGCCGCTAAAACTGCTGAAGCCACCGTCAACGGGAATGATGGTGCCCGTCACAAAGCTGGCCTCATCGCTGGCCAGGAAGCGCACGATGCCATTCAGCTCGCTGATGTCGCCAAAGCGACCCATCGGAGTCTTGTTCAGCACCTTATGGCTACGCTCCGTCAGGCTGCCATCTTCGTTGAGCAAAGCGCGGCGGTTCTGTTCGCCGATGAAGAAACCTGGGGCAATGGCGTTGACACGAATCTTGTCGCCATACTTGCGGGCAAAGTCCTGTGCCAGCCACTTGGTCAGCGCGTTCACGCCCTCCTTGGCAATGCTGTAGCCCATCACGCGGCTCAGCGCATCGTAGGCAGCCATCGAACTGACATTGATGATGCTGCCGCTCTTCTGCTCTGCCATGATTTTGCCAAACGACAGGCAGGGATAGACCGTGCCCCAAAGGTTGAGGTCAACCACCTTCTTCAGGGCCTCCATGTCACACTCATACACATTCATGTCGTCCATGATGTTGGCACCAGCCACGTTGCCGCCAGCGGCATTCACCAGAATATCCACACGCTGGAACTGCGCCTTCACCTTGGCTGTCAACTCCGTAATGGCATCGTGGTCAAGCATATTACAAACAAAGCCCGTCACCGTCGTGCCGTTGGCCTCAGCCACAGGTCCCAGCTTAGCCAGAGCCTTGTCCACCGTCTCTTGACGGCTACCCACTACAATCACTGTGGCCTGAGCCTCTAGCAGCCCCTGGCTCACATTGCTGCCGAGCACACCAGTTCCACCAGTGACTACGGCTATTTTTCCTTTTAATGACATAATTATAGAATATAGAAGAAAAGGTATTGTATTTAATTCAACATTCTCTGAATATAATAAGAACCACAGATTGCGCGGATTACACAAATTTTCTTGTGATAATTTTGACGAATTTCACAGATAGCTTTCTTGACGAAAGCCCCATCCGACCGACCTCAATGAGCCGATTTAAGGCTCTCTAATCTGTGTAATCTGACAGGAAATAGCTAAAGAATCAGTGAAATCCGTGAAATCTGTGGTAAAAAAATAACGCTGCGAAACATGAGCATTTAATCCTAACATTTGTGGGCTGCCATATACTTCACAGCCGCCATCACGCCGTCCATCTGGAGGAGGCCCATCATGCGACCGTGGAACGAGTAGCCAGCATTGTAGCCCTTGTCCTCATCGCCCAGAGTGCAGCGACCGTGGTCCACACGCATCGGCACGTTGGGGTTTTGTTCCTCAAAGATGCGCACCACCTCAATGAGGTTGGCACGTCCGCCCAGATGGTCGGCCTCGATGAAGTCGCCATTCTCAAACACGTTGGTCGAGCGCAAGTGTACAAAGTGCGTGCGCTTGGCGTACTTGCGAGCCAATGCGGGCACATCGTTCTGGGCACCAGCCGACAGCGAACCGCAGCAGAAGGTCAGGCCGTTGTGCGGATTGGGCACAGCATTGAGAAACCACTCGATGTCGGCATCGCACGTCACGACACGCGGCAAGCCCAGCAGCGGCATGGGTGGGTCGTCGGGGTGTACACACATATTCATATTATATGCATCGCACGTCGGCATAATCTGCTCCAGGAAATACTTCCAGTTCTCGCGCAGCTTGTCGGCATCAATGCCGTCGTACAGCTTCAGCAACTTGCGGAACAGAGCCACAGGCTGCTTGTCCTCCTCCGTGATGTTGCCATTCACGAAGCCCTGCGTCTTCACGATGATGGTATCGACCAGCGCATCGTCGTCGGCAGGAGTCATGGTCTTGGCCATCTCAGCAGCCGCAGCCAGTTCCTCAGCCGTGTAGTCGGCCTCGCAGCCCTCACGCTTCAGGATGTACTTGTCGAAATACACAAACTTCACCTTATTAAAATAAAGGCTTGTGGAGCCATCGTCCCACTTGTGGTCCAACTCCGTGCGTGCCCAGTCGAGCACGGGCATGAAATTGTAGCACACCGTGTGAATGCCACACTTGCTCAGGTTTTGCAGACTTACCTTGTAGTTCTCAATCAGCTGGTCACGCTCTGGGCCACCATACTTGATGGCCTCGCACACGGGCAGACTCTCCACCACCGACCAGCGCAAGCCCGCAGCCTCAATGTAGTTCTTGAGGTCCATGATGGCCTCCACTGTCCAGATTTCACCGTTCTTCACGTCGTGCAGAGCCGTCACAATGCCCTCCACACCAATCTGGCGCAACATCTGAAGGGTAATCTTATCCTTCTTGCCAAACCAACGCCATGTTTTTTCCATAAGTTTTTTAGTTTATACAGGTTTTACGGTTGCAAAGATAAGGATTTTCCGTTTCACTGCAAGTGTAAAATCATATCATTTTATTGCAAAAGCGTAACGAATAGCCCTTTTTTGCTAAAAAACAACGCATAAAGAACCCCACCAGAGAGCAAGAAGTAGCTATATATTCCGAACCGCATAGGCAATGCGCCGCGCTCGCGTAGGCTTTTAAGCCCAAACGATTGCCTACGCGACAGCGACGCATTGCCTACGTGAGCGGGACGAAATCGAACAACAAATCAGAACTAAGGGGCGCAAAACACTCGTTTTAAGCAGAAAAACACGCTCGGCATTCATTTTTTTCCTAAATATAATTCCTAATTCCCATTTTTTTTGTACCTTTGCGCCCGATTTCGCGAAGCCGCTGTCTGTACAACGGTAGTCAGAGTATGCTTCGCTGGTATTTACATAAAAACATTACAAAAAGTTTTATGGCTATCGATTTAATGAAAATTGCTCAGGAAGCAATGGCTCCCGCTGAGCAGAAGCAGTTCCCAGCATTCAAGGCTGGTGACACTATCACAGTGGCTTACAAAATCATCGAAGGTTCAAAGGAACGTATCCAGCTCTATCGCGGCGTGGTCATCAAGATTTGCGGCGAAGGAGGCAAGAAGCGTTTCACTGTTCGCAAGATGTCGGGCACTGTAGGCGTTGAACGTATTTTCCCCATGGACTCACCCAACATCGACTCCATCGAGCTGAACAAGGTTGGTAAGGTTCGCCGCGCTAAGCTCTACTACCTGCGCAAGCTCACAGGTAAGAAGGCTCGCATCAAGGAAAAACTCTCAGGCAAGAAGAAAGAGGATTGAATCAATTCACAATTCACCGTTCACAATTCACAATTTGAGTATGGGCAAGCAAGCCACAGATACTCAAATTTTGAATTGTGAATTGTTAATTGTGAATTGCTAATTGTGAATTAAGTTAATTGTCAAATATACCATGGCACAGATTACAGTAAGCTCATACGACGAATTTGCCACCTACCTCGGCAAGGAACTCGGCAAGTCGGACTGGCTCGAAGTCACTCAGGACCGCATCAACCTCTTTGCTGATGCAACACTCGACCACCAGTGGATTCATGTTGACACAGAACGCGCAAAGGTGGAAAGCCCCTACAAATCGACCATTGCCCACGGCTACCTCACCCTCTCGCTCCTGCCCTACCTCTACGGACAAGTGGTAGAGGCCAAGAACATCAAGATGCTGGTGAACTACGGCATGGATAAGATGAAGTTTGGCACTCCCGTCATTGCCGGCAAGCGTGTACGCCTCACGGCCAGCCTCTTCAACATTGCCAACCTCCGTGGCACTGCCAAGGTGGAAATCAAGTTCAAGCTGGAAATCGAGGACGAGAAGAAGCCAGCCCTCGAAGGCATCGCCACCTTCCTCTATATGTTTGTTTAGAGGTTAAAGTTGAAAGTTTAGAGTTTAGAGTTTATAGACGTTGCTGTAAAGTCGCTCAACGATAAACTCTCAACCGCAAACCGTACAACCATATAACCGAAAAACCGCCCAAGCGAAGCGACCGAAAAACCGAAAAACCGCTTTTTTTCATCCCTTTTTGCAAAAAACATGGAAAAAAGTTTGTCAGTTCAGAAATAAGTCGTACCTTTGCACTCGCTAAAGGGAAAGACACCCCTGCGGCAGCAAACAAAACAAGGTGCCATAGCTCAGTTGGTAGAGCATCGGACTGAAAATCCGTGTGTCACTGGTTCGAATCCCGTTGGCACCACACTGAAAAAGAAGCAGTTACGTTAATTCGTAGCTGCTTTTTCTTTTGTTTTGCGAACCCATTGCGAACCCGTTGCGAACTTAAAAATATTTCTTTTCGTACTCTTACAACCCTATCAACACAACCTGTGTTCTTAGGAAGTGAAAAAAATAGTGGAGAATTGGAGAGTTGGAGAATTTGGCGTTTTACATTCTATAACTACTTAAAAATGTGACACTTGCAAAAATATCATTCCTCTCCACCCATCTCTCCACTCTCCAAAATGCACTCTCCGTTTTTGTAATGCATACCGATTTTCTTTCCCTTTTATTCATTCCCTGGCAACGTGTGTCTGAATGAATAAAACTCTCCATTATATCCTCCGACAACAATTAACATTTTATCGACTGAAAATCAGTCAACTGTATAATTTAGTGTATAGAAAATATGTAACTATTCAGCGATTATGTCCACATCTCATTAGCGATGCTAACTGAGACTCCGTTTAACTGTAATCTCGTATAGGGGTACGGCGTTTCCATTTCATCCAAACCTCCAGCGACCGAATCTACAACCATCTGATTTTTTA
>JAFTEV010000080.1 GCA_017453465.1 Bacteroidaceae bacterium
AAGCCCCTACAATGCTTGACGGGGTAAGGGGAAGGTGGGGAAGAAACAAACATAATCACGTCTATAACGACAGAAGAATCGTCAAATGGAGCACCAGACAGCAAAATTAGTCCCCATGACTATTAGTTGCGGATTTTAGGGTATATATATATAATGTGTGCTTCTTTTTTTGCATTGAACTTCTTCAGCATGTCCAGCCTGCTTTTGTAGTCCAGAAAAGTCTTGTTCGTGATGACATTATCCTTCAAGAGTTTCTGCAGCCACCCTAAATACTTTTCAAGCACATCCTCAAATGGGGTAAAGCCTTTGGTTTCACAGTCTTGTTCAAGCGGATTCCACCCTTCGCGCAGCTTCCTCGACACTTCGTCCTGGAAGCGCAGTGCCGCATCGTCACGTTCCCTCGCTCTATGGATGTGATTGAACTTCTTGCGAATCCTTACCATCTTTGGGTTTCCCTCAACAACAGAGCGAGGATCCAGCACATAAAAATAAACGATTTTCTCTTTTGATTTCCTGCTGTAAATTGGAAGCCTGTAACGTTCCAATTCAGTAAGGTTGATTCTTTTTTTGTTTGGATACATTTTTTTAACATTGTTTCGTTAGCCCGTAACAATGTTTATCAATACCCTATTTTTTTCTTCGTGACACTTATTTGACACGGCCTTTTTCTAAAAAGACTATAAAAACCTGATGGACAAGCGATTATAGTCCAATGGGTACCGAAGACGGGACTCGAACCCGTATGGGCGCAATGCCCAAGGGATTTTAAGTCCCTCGTGTCTACCATTCCACCACTTCGGCAGCTTTTTGGGTAAGCGGGTGCAAAGGTAAGGATTTTTTGGCATTTACTGTTTAACTTTTCCTATTTATCTTTTGCTGCGTTAACATTTTTTGTTTGTGAGAGCTTCTTTGAGGAAGTTCTCGCAGTGTGGCAGAGGGCTTCAAAACTGGAGGGAAAGAAGTGTTTTTGCAGAGAGGAAGAAATGCAGCTGTGCGGGAACACAAATAGCAAAAATCAATGCGTGTACCCAAACATTAATTGATATACATCATAAATATTGTAGAAAAGGAGAAAAAGTAGAGGCAAAAGTTTGTGGGGACTGCAAGAGTGCGTACCTTTGCATCGGTTTAAGAAAACCAACATAGGTTAGTTAAGGTATTAGTATTAAGGTAGCGCTACTGTCCGTGATGGATTGTAGCGTGTTTTTTTGTTATATTATGCAAAAATATTTGTTCTGTTTCCTAATTATGCTGTATATTTGCAGGCAGTTAAGCATCGCGAGAGCGAAGATGCACAAAAAGGTTTACGTAAACTTTCTGTTTTTAAGTTCCTATCATTATTATGCTAAAAAAGATTCGACTAACCTTGGAACTGATATTCTTTGTGGGTATCACGTTGTTATTCCTTGATTTTAGCGGCACGGTGCAACCCCTGTTAGGCTGGATGGCCAAGTTGCAGTTTTTGCCGAATGTCATGCGTTTGAACTGGGGCGTGCTATTGATTTTGTTGGCACTGACGCTACTGTTCGGACGCATTTATTGTTCTGTCATTTGTCCGCTGGGCGCATTTCAGGATGTGTTTGCGCGGATTGGGAAGTGGAAACTGTTTCGCAGAAACAAGAAAGCCAAGTTTGCCAACAACTACAGCTACTCCAAGCCAAAGACATGGCTCCGACTGACGGTGCTGCTGCTTTTCATCGTCATGCTGGTGGCAGGTTTTAATGCAGGCGCAGTGCTGTTGGCCCCCTATAGCGCATACGGCAGAATGGTGGCCAGCCTGTTGCAGCCCGTATATATATATATTAATAATGTGTTGGCTGCTTGGTCGGAATCCAACGACAACTTCTGGTTCTACCAAGTGGAGTCGCACAACAACCCTGCCCTACTGCTGGCGGTGAGTGGGGTGACGGCTGTGGTGCTGATGGTGCTGGCCTTCATGAATGGGCGAATCTACTGCAACACCATCTGTCCCGTGGGCACCGTGCTGGGCTATCTGTCAAGATTCTCATGGATGAAGATTCAGATTGACGAAGACAAGTGCATCAAGTGCGGCTTGTGCGCCAAGAATTGCAAGGCTGCTTGCATCAACATCCAGAAGGGCACGCCGGCTACCATTGATGCGACACGTTGCGTGGCCTGTGGTGACTGCGAAGGTGTGTGCAACAAACAGGCCATCCGCTATGCACCCGTAACCAAGTTTGCCAAGAAGACCGAGCCAGCAGAAAAGGCTGACGACCTTAGCCGCCGCAGTTTCCTGTCGGTTGTGGGCACAGCCACCGTAGCTACCGCACTTCAGGCCCAGGAGAAAACCACCGATGGCGGACTGGCCGTGATTGAGGACAAGCAGATACCAGAACGAAAGACACCGCTGACACCAGCAGGTTCGCTCTCAGCCCGCAACTTGCAGCAACACTGCACGGCTTGCCAGCTGTGCATTGCCAACTGTCCCAACGGCGTGCTGCGTCCGTCCACCTCGATGGAACACTTCATGCAGCCCGAAATGGAGTACGAAAAGGGCTACTGCCGACCTGAGTGTACGCGCTGTGCGGATGTGTGCCCGGCGGGAGCCATCCGTCCCATCACGAAGGAGGAAAAGACCTCCATACAGATTGGCCATGCAGTGTGGATTCAGAAGAATTGCGTACCTGCCGAAGAGGGCATTCCGTGTGGCAACTGCGCACGCCACTGCCCATCGGGAGCCATTCAGATGGTGCCGCTCGACAAGGAACTGAAGCAGAACGAAGAGGGGCTGTGGGTCGATGAATATGGAACCGTGCTGAATCAGGAGCGCATCATCATGATGCCCGCCGTGAACACGGAGAAGTGCATCGGCTGTGGCGCGTGTGAATACGTGTGCCCTGCCCGTCCGTTCAGTGCTATCTATGTGGAAGGGCACGAAGTGCACAGAGAAATTTAATTCTTAATGCATAAATCACAGATTACATGATGAAAGACGTTTCAAGAAGAGATTTCCTCAAGATAACAGGGGCTGCGGCTGTGACAACAGCCGTGGCATCGTGTGGCGGTTCGGGCAGTGCGGGAGCCGACATTGACCCAAACGGACACCACACTGGCGAGATTCCAACCGACCAGATGACTTACAGACAGAATCCCACCACGGGCGACAAGGTGAGCATTCTGGGCTACGGTATGATGCGCCTACCAACCATGATGGTGGACGAAAACGAAAAGGACGATGTGCCAGCCGAAGAAGTGATTGACCAGGAACAGGTGAACCGCCTGGTGAAGGTGGCTCTCGACCACGGTGTGAACTACTTCGACACCAGCCCTGCCTACTGCAAGGGATTCTCGGAGCAATCTACGGGCATAGCCCTTAAAGCCAGCGGCTACGACCGCAGCAAGTATTACATCGCTACAAAGCTGTCGAACTTCTCCCCAAACCAGTGGTCGTTTGAGGAAGGCAAAAAGATGTTTGAGAACTCGCTGACCTATCTGCAAACCGACTACATCGACTACCTGCTGCTACACGGCGTTGGCATGGGCGGCATGGAGAACCTGAACAGCCGATACATGGACAACGGCTTGCTGGACTGGCTGATGGAGCAGCGCGAAAAGGGCCGCATCCGCAACCTGGGTTTCTCCTACCACGGCGACATCGAGGTGTTCGACTACCTGCTTTCCGAACAGGAGAAGTACCACTGGGACTTCGTGCAGATTCAGCTGAACTACGTGGACTGGCACAATGCCAACGAGCTGAATCCACGCAACACCGACGGAGAATACCTGTACGGAGAACTGGAGAAGCGAGGCATTCCTGCCGTCATCATGGAGCCGCTGCTGGGTGGCCGACTGGCCAAAGTGCCCGACCACGTGGTGGCACACCTGAAGCAACGCAGACCCGAAGACAGCGTAGCATCGTGGGCCTTCCGCTATGCGGGCAGCAAGCCCGGCGTGCTCTGTGTGCTGAGCGGCATGACCTACATGGAGCACCTGGAAGACAACCTGCGCACCTACTGTCCGCTGGAAGTGCTGGAGGAAGAAGATGTGAAGTGGCTGGAGGGAGAGACGGCTTCGCTCATCGTCAGCTTCCCTACCATCGCGTGCAACGACTGCAAATACTGTATGCCCTGCCCTTACGGGCTCGACATTCCCAGCATCTTCGTGCACTACAACAAGTGTGTGAACAAGGGCAATGTGCCCGAAAGTCAGCAGGCAGAGAACTACCAGCGGGCACGGCGTGCATTCCTCGTGGGCTACGACCGCAGTGTGCCCCGTCTGCGCCAGGCCGACCACTGCATCGGCTGTGGGCAGTGTGTGGTCCACTGTCCGCAGAACATCAACATTCCGAAGGAGATGCAGCGGATTGACCGCTTTGTGGAAGCTCTAAAGCAAGGTCTTCCTCTTTAGGCAAACGCTGTTTGCGCTTCGGGTTTTCCTTGGCTCCAAACTTCAGCAGCTTATTGGCGGCTGTAGTGATGCTGGGGCCTGTGGGGGCAGTCACAGTTTTCACCTCGTCGAAAGCCTTGCGCGTTTTGTCGAGTTGTTCCTCTACTCTGAGGAAACGCTCGTAAAAAAGTTGGACGCGGTCAACAATGGAGTTGGCCGCTTCCATTATTTTTTGCTGATTCTCCACCTGCCGCACCTGCCGCCAACTGAGCTGCAAGACGCGCAGCATCATGTAGAGATTCTGACTGCCCGAAATCACCACGCCCTGGTCGTAGGCTTCCTTCCACAGCGTGGGTGCATTGGCCAGTGCCAGCTGCAGGGCACTCTCCTGAAACACATACATCAGCACAAAGTCCACCGTGCTGTGGTCGGCCTTGATGTATTTGCTGTAGTTCTTCTTCGAGAGTTCTGTGACATGAGCGCGCACCGATGCCACGTGCCGCTCAAGTGCTCTGCTGCGTTCCTCATCAGTCTGCGCGTTCTGGTAATCCACAAACGCCTTGAACGACATCTTCGAGTCGATGATGACATCGCGGTTGTCGGGGAAATGCAGAATCACATCGGGCACCAGCCGGTGGCCGTCTTCTTCCTCATAGATAGTGCGCCCAAACTCGTCCTTCATCGTGGTTTGTTCCTCAAACTGCGTACCTTCCTCCAGTCCCATGTCTTCGAGCAACTGCTTCAAGCGAAGTTCGCCGAAGTCGCCCTGCGGCTTGTTGTTGTCGCCCGTGAGGGCATTGGCCAGTCGGTCTGCACGCTCACTGAGCAGGTTGGCCTGTTCCATGTTTGCCTTGATGCTGGCATCCAGACGTTCCATCGAAGTGGCGTGTTCGCGTCCACTCTTATCCACCGTCTCCTTCATTTGTGTAATCTCCGTGCGGAGGGGTGTCAGGATGGAAGCCAACTGCTGCTGGTTGGTTTGCGAAAGCTCCTCCGACCGCTCCTTCAGAATCTTCTCGCTGGCCGTGGTCACTTGCTCGCGCAGCAGACTGATTTGCTGGTTCAGCTGTTCACGTTGCTGCTCGCGCAAATCCTGCAGTTGCCGGGCATAGTCCGTGCGGAGCGTGTCCAGCTGCCGAGCATATTCATTGCGCTGCGCCTCCTGCTGGCGGGCAGCTTCGGTTCGCAACGTCTCTTCCTGCCTGTTGTGCTCCTCGGTCAGGGCCGCAATCTGGGTCTGGCAATCCCTGCGCAGCGTTTCTTTCTCTTCCGTCAGCTGGAGGTTGTCTGCTGCCGTCATATCCAGCTTGGCCTGTAGTGCCGTCACCCTGCTGTGCACAATGAGATAGCCCAGGGCAAACCCCACGGCGAGCGCGACACACACAAATACATATTCCATCATATTCTGTCTTTTGTCGGGCAAAATTATCACTTTTTACGCACTGCTCCAAGGAAAAGCTGCAAAAGTAAACATCTTTTTGCAATACAGAACAACAAAAGTGGGAAATTTCATGTATATTTGCCACATCTTTTAATAATAAACATAAAAAACGCACTGCACATGAAACATTTATTATCTCTACTCTTTCTCCTCATGGTGGCCGCCAAAGCCGTGGCCACAGGCGACTACAAACAAGTCTGGATGGTGAACCACGACACAGAGAGCGATGGCTACATCCACGGCACAGGCAAGGCCGAGCACTACAACGTGGCCGTCTTCGTCCCCGCCGACCTTATCGATGTGGCAGACCTCAGCGTCGGCGGCTTCAGCTTCTTCCTGCTCACGCCCGAAGTCAGCAACGTGAAAGCATGGGTCTCTACCAGACTGCCCCGCTACGGCACTGCCGCCGACCTGGAAACTGTCGAGGTGGCGCAGTCCGACTTGGGGACTCAGGGAAACTTCAATGACATCACCTTCAGCAAGAACTACCCCATTCCCGAAGAAGGACTCTACGTGGGCTGGTCATTCGATGTCACGGGGCTGAACCAGTATTACTCCCGCTATCCGCTGGTTTTCACCGACACGCAGGGCAACCGCGACGGCGGCATGTATGTATCCACAGCCAGCAACACCTCGTGGCAGGAATATCCCTACAACCTCTACGCCCGCATCCTCGTTGGTAGCGAAAACTTCAAGGACTATGCCGCAGCCGCCGTCAGCATGGAGGAAACCTACGCACTGGTGGGCAAAAAGACCAGCATCCCTGTAGTCGTGAAGAACCAGGGCTGTCAGCCCATCACGTCGCTGTCCTACTCCATCAGCATGGGGGGCAAGCCCGCCGGCACGGGCACCGTTTATCCACGCCTCTCCACCCTCAATGCCACAACCACCGTGGAACTGCCCGTGACGGCTGGCAAACAAGCCGTAGCCCAACAAGCCACCGTCACCCTCACCGCCGTCAACAATCAGCCCAACGAGTCGGCTGAACCTGCCACTGCGGGCCGCTTCATCACCATGCTGAACAAGCCCACTCCCGTGCCCGTCGTAGAGGAGTTCACAGCCACCTGGTGCGGCTGGTGTCCCTCTGGCATCGAGGGCATGAAGCGGGCACGCGAGACTTACGGCGACCAGGCTGTGCTCATTGGCGTACACTGCAACGACATCATGAAGATTGTTGACTACACTTCCGTCATGCAGAAAATAGATGGTTTGCCCAGCGCACTGCTTAATCGAAACACCTATTTTTATCCCACACCCTCGTCCTTTATCGAAGCCATCGAAACGGCAAAGCAGGACATAGCACCCGCCACACTGGAGCTGTCGGCCACATGGACCGACGAGAAGGCAACAAGCGTCCAGCTCAACACCGAGGCGACATTCCCCTACAGCGACTCGGAAGCCCACTTCGCCCTGGCCTACGTGCTCACCGAGGACGGTGTGACAGGCACGGGCAGCGACTGGACACAGCAGAACTTCTACAACGGAAGCAGCGGCGACCCCGACATGCAGTACTGGTACAGTGCCGGCAGAAGCCTTCCGAACTACGTCTATGACCACGTAGCCATTGCCGCATGGGGCATCCAGAAGGGCCTTACAGCCTCCAGCATCTCCAGCCACACAGCCGGCACTCCCCTGCCCTTCAGTTACACGGGCCGCCTGTCGGCTCCCTACCTCGTCATCGACAAGTCGAAAGTCCGTGCCATCGCACTGCTCATCGACACCCAATCGGGCAGCATCGTGCAGGCAACCCAAGTTCCCGTCCAGGCCCCATCACTCGTCAGCCTGGAGGACATCACCACCCTCATCGACCAATACCTCTCCACAGGCACCACCGTCACACTCCAGGACATCACTACCCTCATCGACCGATATCTGGAACAGTAATCCCAGCTGCATCTTGCTCCATACACACACGAGGCTGACTCCATCAGGGGGTCAGCCTCGTACTTTCATGTAAATCTCACAAAGCCTGTAACACAAAGGTCACACAGCAATGCCCGTCCGCATCACATCCTCGTAAAGCGGAGAATAATGCCCGTTGGGTTCCTCCATCAGCACAGGCTCGATGAGGATGCTGACCTTACGTACATCACCGCAAAGGTCAGCAGACTGCTCCAGCCAATCACCCTCAATCTTGGGCACGATCACTGCCACATCAATATCACTCCACGGATTGGGGTATCCCTTAGAATAGGAACCGAACATATATACCTTCGGCTCGGGGCTGAAACGTGGTGAAATCACCCGTTTATAATCTCGGACGAGCTGCAGGGCTTCGTCCCGACTGAGAACTTTTGGTGTATCCATTGCAGTAACTGTTTTGTTTGTTCAAGAACGTAATGGGCTGACTCCTTATTTAGTTTACTTGCCACATCACGTTTATAGTCTGGATAACGGGACTCTATGTTCATTGGCACCATGAAGTCAATGAATCTTAGCTGCTCATCGGTCAATTCGTCCAGCAGTCCACACCCTTTGATTAGCTTCAGATGGCTATGCACATACGGCGGTTCATCGTTTCGGGCAAAAACCCAATAAGCC
Organism: Bacteroidaceae bacterium; assembly: GCA_017453465.1. Lineage (GTDB taxonomy): Bacteria > Bacteroidota > Bacteroidia > Bacteroidales > Bacteroidaceae > Minthosoma. Next base: position 8,330 of record JAFTEV010000080.1, read on the forward strand.
TTCAGTGTCTTTTCAATGGCTTGGTGGCACATGAAAGCCGTGTAAAGCCAACGTCCGCCATCATAAATATATTCGGCAAGGCTAAGGTCATCGGCTGCCACATCAAGCCAATACTTTACTCTCTCTTCTGTTGCCATAATCCTTTATTTCATATTCACGGCTGCAAATGTAAGCATTTTCCACGGAACGACGAAATGTTTTTGAAGAAAAACACCATTGCCACCACAACGAGAATGCAACAGAAAAGAAGAAACACAGCGAAACCAAACCGCCCACACACTGAAAGGAACGCGCCCGCATAGGCAACAAAACTAAGAATCATTGTTTGATTCTTGTAAATCATTGTTTGATTCTTAAGAATCATTGTGCGATTCTTAAGAATCAAACAATGATTTATAGTTTTAATGCCTATGCGAATGCGTTTGAAACGAAGTGCGGGGAAGTTGTGTAGGGAGCGGGGAAGAGTTTCGAGCACAGCATGGACAGTGCAGTAAAGGCTTGTAAAAGAAGGAGGAATGAAGGCTTTTAGAAGGGCAAATTGCATTTTCTGAGGGGGAAGAGCCTGTATGTCAGAAAAAATGAGTACATTTGCAGCGAGAAAAAACAAATGTCAGCGATATGATAAAACAACTATTGTGTGCTGTGGCGTTCCTGTCTGCGGGCTGTGCGACTGTGCGGGCGCAGTTGGACTCCTGCGTGGTGGTACACGTGACAGACGGTGAAGGCTGGGCTTTCCCCCTGCCAGAGATGGACAGCATCACCTTCAAGGCGGGCGAAGACATGAACGAAAACGACCTCTACTGGATGCGGCTGGAGCAAGCATCCAGTCCTGCCACCGTCGTCAAGACGGTCTATACGAGTGTGGCCATGAGCAAGTGGTACTACAGTGTGGAGAACTCGATGACGATGAACTACATGAACTCCGTGCAATACGACAACAACGACTACTCCACCACAAAGATAACCAGCTACACCAGCTACACCAGCTACCGCAAGGACCAGCCGCTGAGCGTGAGCATCGCACTGGGCGAGCTGATTGACAGTGTGCAGCTGTCGCTCCGGCCAGACTTTGGCGAGCTGATTCGCATTGGCGTTTTGGTTTCGGAAAAGACGCTCACGGCCAGCAACCTGTTGCCGGGGCAGAAGTACTACTACCGGGCCTACCTGCGCAACAAGTCTGTCACCGACGGGCATTTTTTCACACTGGGCCAGGTACGCATGGTCAAGACCGACTCGGTGGAGAACATGCGCGACCTGGGAGGCTGGCCAACCACCGACGGACGGCACATCCGCTACGGGCGCATCTTCCGGGGGAGCGAACTGGACGGTGTGCACGACACGCACATCACGCCGGACGACAGCCTCATCCTGCACGACCTGCTCGACATAAGGCTTGACATCGACATGCGCAAGGAGGAAGAACGGGCCGGAGCCGTGCAGTCGCCGCTGGGCACTGATGTGGACTACGTGCACTACGACGTTGTGCAGTACAAAATAGCCGACCGCAGCTATTATACAGCCTTTCGCGACCTGCTCGCCACCCTGCGCCAGGGCCATGCCGTCTATCTGCACTGCTGGAAGGGAGCCGACCGCACGGGCACGATGGCCTATCTGCTCGAAGCCCTCCTTGGAGTGCCGGAGGAAGATGTGTGCAAAGACTACGAGCTGACAAGCTTTGGCGGGCAGCTCCGCTCACGCAACAGCACCAGCTTCACCACATTCTACGACCGAGTGATGGCCTTTCAGGGTGCGACCCTACAGGAGAAAGTGGAGGCCATCTTCCTGCGTTACGGCATCACGGCTGAAGAGATTGCCGAGTTCAGAGAGCTGATGCTGGAGTAGCGAAGAATGAGGAATACGGAATGGAAGGGACGGGAAAAGGAAGTGAAATTGTCAAATTGTAAATAATCCAATTGTAAAATTATCCATGACAGGACTTGTACTCGAAGGCGGCGGAATGCGCGGAATGTTCACGATGGGCATTGTGGACCTGCTGTGCGAACAGCGGGTCAAGGTTGACGGCATTGTGGGTGTGTCGGCAGGGGCTTGTTTTGGCTGCAACTACAAATCGCACCAGCCTGGGCGTGCCCTACGCTACAACGCAAGATTCATGGGAGACCCGCGCTACATGAGTGTGCGGGGGCTGCTGCGCACGGGCAACCTGTTCGACGCGGAGTTCTGCTACCACACCGTGCCAAGGGAGTTTGACGTGTTCGATACTGCCACCTTTGAGCAAGACCCGACGGAGTTTCACCTGGTGTGTACCGATGCCGTGACGGGAGAGGCTGTCTATAAGCAGCTGACCCACGTTGACTACGACGCACTGGAGTGGATTCGCGCCACGTCTTCCATGCCGCTGGTGTCGCAACCCATTCCGCTGGAGGGGCGACTGTTGCTCGACGGCGGCATGGTCGATAGCATCCCCCTGCGCCATGCACAGGAGCTGGGCTTCGACCGCAACATCGTGATTCTGACACAGCCACGCGGATTCCGCAAGAAGCCCTCCAGGATTGTGCCACTCTTCCGTCTGCTCATGCGGAAATACCCCAAAGTGGCGGAAGTGATGGAGCGGCGGCACGAGATGTACAATGCGCAGCTGGACTACCTCTACAGCCAGGAGGCTTCGGGCAAGGTGCTGCTCATCTTCCCCGACGAACCGCTCTGCATCAGCCGCATTGAGAAGAAGCCAGCCGAACTGCACCGTGTCTATCAGCTGGGACGCACAAAGGGAAAGGAATGCTTGGAACAGATTCAGACTTTTATTGCAACAAAATGAGACACCTATTATATATTATACTGGCCACAACGCTGTGCCTGGGCAGTTGTGGCGGCAAGCAGACAGGCGAAGACACAGAGGGGCTGGACAGCGACAGCATTGTTGACCTCGCCATAGACACGCTGATGGCCGGCAGACTGGAGGGTCTGGTCAGCCACAAGGTGAGGATGACGGACGAGCAGCTCAGTCTGAGCGTGTATGACCTCACTGCCCAGCAGCCCATCTACGCTTTTCGCGAGCAGACACTGGTTCCGCCCGCATCGTGCCTGAAGTTGCTCACAGCCGTGGCTGCACTGAAGTATATGGGCATGAACTATGAGTACCACAACCGACTGAGCATCAAGGGAGACGTGCAGCATGGCATCCTCTACGGCAGTGTGATTCTACAGGCCGAAGACGACCCTCTGTTTGAATCTTTCGAGGGCTTTGCCCAGGCCATAAAAGGGGCTGGCATCCGTCACATCGAAGGCGACATTGTGTACGACTTGGCCCGCACCGACACGCTCAAGGCTCATGCCTCGGCCAAGTCGTGGGACATTCCTTACAACAAACTGCCCGTGCTGCTGAAGGGTGAAGAGCGGGTGAAGCGGGAGTTCATGGCGCAACTGACGGCACAGGGCATCAAGTTCAAGCAGAACCCCGTCTTTGCCGGGCACGACATTGCCGCACACGAGGCCGAAAGCAGTCCGCTGCGCCGTCGGCTGGCCATCGACATGGTACAATGCGGCAGCACCCTGCTGGCAGAGGATTCGCACCGACTGACCGATGTTATTACGCCGATGTTGCTGCACTCCAGCAACATCAAGGCAGACGCGCTTATCTGGCACTTGAACCATGTGTATGGCCGGCTGTATGAAGAGAATCCGCTCCACGCCTTCATGAAGTATGAGCTGGACACTGATTACGCCGAGTCGCCACTGGTCATCAACGACGGCAGCGGACTGTCGCCCGACAACCGCCTGACGACCGATTTTCTCATCTGCTTGCTCCGCTATGCCTACGGACAAAAGCCCATCTTCCGCTACCTGATAGGCGAAGCTCTCCCCACCCCAGCGACGGGCGAGCGTTGCGGCACACTCGATGTGCGCATGGCCAATACGCCCTGCGTGGGCAAGGTGTTCTGCAAGACGGGCACACTGGTCACCATTGGCGGCAGCGGGCTTGCGGGCTATGCAAAAGGAAGCAACCGCCACTGGTATGCCTTTGCTATTCTGAACATAGACATGCCCGTGGCGGATGCACGCGAGTTCCAAGACAAGTTGTGCAGGGAACTCGTAAGATGATGACTTTGCAGAAAGTTTATTTTGAGAACTGCAAGCCGACGTAGAGACCATCTACGTTTTTCAGCACAGAGCTTACAGCACCCAGCGAGGAAGAAGCCGCAGAAGCCTTGGCAGCTACGGCGTTGACAAATGTGAGCAGTTTGGTGGCGTTCATGGCCAGCTGCAGGTTGCCGGAAGAGAGCTTGCAGTTCATCTTCACCGTCTTCTTAATCGTGGTGAACGTAATGGTGAGGTCGCTGCCACTGACGGCGTATGTGCCGCTGACAGTCTTTGTGCCCACAGTGGCCTTCACCGTGTTGTCTTTGTTAAAGGTAAGTGTCAGCTTGCCCGATGTGATGCCCGCCTTCGTCAGCGCATCCTTCAGCGACTTTTGAGCCTTTTCCGCAGCTGCAGTAACGGCTACATTGGAGAGAATGTTTTTGGACTCAGCCACGAGACAAGGTTCCGAGTAGGTCCATGTACCTACCAGACTCGACTGGCTCACGGTGCTGGTGCCCAACACCTTGCTGAGCACGCCGCCGATGGCTGAGACGGTGGAGTTTCCGCTTGACGATGCGGCAGAACCGACAGCCGATGCAGCTGCGTCCTTGATAGAATTGAGGATAGACTGAGCGTGAGACGCTGTGGGCATGTTGAATGCCACGAGTGTTGCCAAAGCAACTTTCAGAAATGTTTTTTTCATTGTTGGTTGTTTATTATGATTTGATGGTTATGCAGTGTTGATTCTTTCGCCCGTCACCAGCGTCCGCCTGGCATTGTGCCGCCACCCATGCCACCGCCACCGGGTGTTTGGCCGCCCATGCCGCCGCCTACGCTGCCCAGTGTAGTCACCATGTTGCTCAGCGTGGCTGAACCCAGCGATGAACCCGCGCCGGAAACTGTGCCGGAGAGCTGCAAGCCGTGGAAGGCTGTGGTGCCTGTGAGCGAGGAACCCGTGTAGAGATAATAGGTGCTGCCCTTGGAAAGGGATGGGCTGCTGACGAGAAGCGTCATTTGGCTGTATGTGCGTGGGATGGTGTAGGAAAGCACATGGGTGCCGCTGCCATCGATTAGGGTTATCAGTGTGCCCTGCGTGCCGCTGCCGCCATAGATGATTGAAGGCTGGGTGCAGCTGGCAGTCGTTGGTGTGCTGGACGCACCGCCTACGCCGATGATGTAGCCCCCTGTGATGGCAAAGTTGTTCTGGTCGCAGTCGATGCCTTCATCGGGTGTGTTGGTGCCCGAAGACACAATTACGCCGTCGAAAATGGAGAGTGTGCCGTTGGAGTCAATGCCGTCGTTATTGGAGCTATAGGCATAGACCTTTCCGCCACTGATAGAGAGGCTCGACTTGGCATTGATGCAGTCGTCGTAGCAGCTGGCTTGCACGGTGCCGCCACTGATGCTGACGGCTTGTTTGCTTTCGATGCCTTCGCTTCCTTCACCGCCTGTGCAACGCACGGCGATGTCTCCTCCTGCAATGTAGAGACTCTTGTCCGCCTTGATTCCCTTGGCCGAAGTTCGGTTGGCAGAGGACGTTGAGCTATCCATGCCACCGAAGCGTCCGCTGGAAGACGAACTGCTGCCGTAGGTGTAGCGTGTGCCCGTCGTGATGACGCGGAGTGTGCCTCCGTTCAGATAGACTTCCTGGTCGCTGCTGATGCCTTTGCCGCCCTGCCCTGTGCTCTTCAGCCAGAGTTCACCGGCGTTCAGTCGGAAGATGCTGTCCGTCTTGATGCAGGCACAGGCTGAAGCCTCGCTGTCTTCATACACGCCGCCGCCCGTGGTAATGACCGTGGTGCGCCCGCCGTTCACTTCCATGTAGCCGTCGGTGGAAAGGCCCTTGCCCGCCGCACTGCTCACGGTGATGTTCAGCACACCGCCATCAACAAGGATGCCATCGACACCGCGCACGCCGTTCTTCGTTGTGGCAGTGATGCTGACATTCGTGTTCTTGCGGAAGCGGATGTAGTCGCTGCTGTGCAGGGCATTTTTGTCTGTGCCGAGCGACTTGATGCTGAGCAGACCCGTGCCGTTGACGGTCAACTTGCCTTTGGAATAGACGGTGGCTTTCTGTGTGTCGTCGGTGTAGGTTGTGCCGTCGCAGAGCGTGTTGGTTGTGCCGTCGAGTGACGTCAGATACATACGCTTGTCGGTCAGTTTCTGAATGGCAGGGCCTGTGGGATTGGTCAGTGTTACGCCCGCCAACTCTACCCAGGCTTTCTTCTCTTCGCCCGTGATGGTCAGCGAGCCGTTGGCAGACGTGCCCGTTAAGATGTAGTGCGCCTTCTTCTGGGCTACCACAGTCAGGTGGGCACCGTCTTTTGTAAACGAAAAATCGGTGTCGGTCTCGTCATAGCCCTCTATCGTCACATCGTCAGCCGTAAAAGTAAGGGTGAAATTGTTCTTCCACGTCTCTTCGTTCTCTACGTAGTCTTCGTAGCCTTCGTCCGTAGCGTCGGTTGGAATGCTTTCTGTTTCCGAGAGTGCCGCAGAGTTCAATTCTACGGAGAATGTTTCGAGGTCGTCACCAGTGGCAACAGCCGTCTGCGAGTTCGCAGTGCCAGAGGTGCCAGCATAAATAGTTTCCGTGTTTTCTTCGTCCTTTGTGCAAGCCACAAAGCAGAGCAACAGGCTCAGTAAAAGCAAAATTCTTGTCTGCATAGTGTTTTATATTTATGATTTGTGTTATGCCTAAAGACACAAACTTTAGACATAACACATAAACGAAGGATTAAAAAACGCTATTGCCTTGTAGCTGTTAAAAAGGGAAAATCATTTAATAAAAAAGGAAAAATTGCCAAATGTAGATGACTTACAATTCGATGTTCTCCACATGCTCTACTTCACAGAACTTCTTCTTGTATTTGCCGACCTTCACGTTCTTGATGGTTACGTTCTTGGCAGGCTGTCGCTGGTCGCCCATGAGGGTGATGACCTTGTCGCAAGAATCTACCTGCACGTCCTCGATGTGCAGTCCGTCGATGCGCGTCAGCTTGGTCTCGTAGTCGGGAAAGTCTTTCCACTGATAAACTACGTCGGTAGCCAGCGCAACGACCTCTTGACAGTAGTTCACCTTGGCTCCTTTCAGCCAGATGTTTTCAACGAAACCGCCACGACGGTGGTTGGTCTTCACGTAGTAGAGGCGCAGGACGTTGCCGTCCATCTTGCAGTTCGTCATATAGACATTGCGAATGCCGCCTGAGAGTTCGGAGCCAATGCCCAGCAGGGTATGTCCTTTGTGAATGGTGCAGTTGCGAATGACGATGTTCTCCGTGGGGCAGTTCAGCCGCCATGCGTCCTGATTGCGTCCAGCCTTGATGACCACAGCGTCGTCGCCTTGGTCGAACTGGCAGTTCTCCACGAGGAAGTTCTTCGTCATATCGATGTCAATGCCGTCGTTGTTGTGTCCGTGAGCATAAACGTCCAGTCCACGCGCAATGCCGCCGTCACACATATATATATGAATGGTCCAGAAGGGGCTTTCGCGGATGGTAAAGTTTTCCAGCAACACATTCTTGCAACGGTTGAACTGAATCAGGTGGGGGCGCATACGACTGAGCGTGTCGGCCACCTGCCGTACCTTCATGTCGGCGTATTCCGAGCACCAGGTGTAGAGCTTGCGTGTGGCTTCCACGTGAGACTTGGGGCGATTGAACCACGTCTTCCAATACTTCATTCGCGGAGCCAGTTTGCCCTTGCCAGAGATGGCCACGTTCTCACATTCGTAAGCAAAGACCAGCGGCGAGTAGTTGTAGCACTCCACGCCTTCCCACGTAGTGTGCACCGCTGGCAGGTAGTCCTTCGGATTGTCCGTAAACTCCACCACAGCCCCTTCGTCGAGTCGCAGGTTGCAGTTCGACTGGAAATGGATGGCACCCGTCAGCCACTTTCCACTCGGCACCACTACGTAGCCGCCGCCAGCCTTGTTGCAAGCAGCCATGGCTTTCTGGAATGCCTTTGTGCAAAGCGTCTTGCCATCGCTCTTGGCACCATACTTCGTGATGGGGAACTCTTTCTGCGGAAAGATGAACTCCTTGATGGGCTTCATGGGGAAGGGCGCATCTGTAATGACGGTCTCTTTGTATTGAGCCTTCAAGGGGGCACAGAGAGCACAGAGAAGACAGAGGACACAGAGGAGGGTTTTACGGTTTTGAGGAATTAGAAATGAGGAATGAGGAATGAGGAATGGATACATAATGAGGAAATACGAAATACGAGTTACGAATTACGAGTTACGAATTACGAAACCATCCGGATGGCCTTTCGGATTTCGGATTTCGTAATTCGGATTTATGTCATTTCACTTCTCCAAAATACTTGGTGTCGGCCAGCTTCAGCAGGTACTGGCCGTACTGGTTCTTGATCATGGGCTGGGCCAGTTCGCGCAGTTTCTCGGTGGAAATCCAACCTTGGTGGTAGGCAATGCCTTCGAGACAGGCAATCTTCAGACCTGTGCGCTTCTCCAGCACTTCGATGAAGGTGCTGGCCTCGGAGAGGGAGTCGTGCGTGCCGGTGTCGAGCCAGGCAAAGCCACGACCCAGCAGCTGCACCTTCAAGTTCTTTTCCTTGAGGAACTCTTGGTTCACGGTGGTGATTTCCAGTTCGCCACGCGGCGAGGGCTTGATGTGCTTGGCCACTTCCACCACTTTGTTGGGATAGAAGTAGAGGCCCACAACGGCGTAGTTCGACTTCGGCTCTTTGGGCTTTTCCTCAATGCTGAGGCAGTTGCCTTCTGCATCGAACTCAGCCACGCCGTAACGCTCCGGGTCGTTCACCCAGTAGCCGAAGACGCTGGCCTTGCCCTTGGCAGCATCTGCCACACACTGCTTCAGCATACCCGAAAAGCCGCGTCCGTGGAAGATGTTGTCACCCAGCACGAGGCAGACATCATCATTGCCCACAAACTTTTCGCCGATGATGAAAGCCTGTGCCAGTCCATCGGGCGAAGGCTGTTCGGCATACTCAAAGTGCACGCCGTAGTCGCTGCCGTCGCCCAGCAGCCGCTTGAAGCCAGGCAAGTCGTATGGTGTAGAGATAATCAGGATGTCGCGAATGCCAGCCAGCATCAGCACGCTGACGGGGTAATAAACCATGGGCTTATCGAAGATGGGGATGAGTTGCTTGCTCACTCCCTTGGTGATGGGGTAAAGGCGTGTGCCCGAACCACCTGCTAATACAATTCCTTTCATAGGTAAGTTGATAAATTATTGTTGATAGAAGGAGTTAGAGGAAGATAAAGGGAGATATGTCGCTTTCAGCGACGGAGATAGAAGACGTTACAGAAGTTTAGTATTGTCTTCTAACTCCTTCTATCTTCTTCTAACTCCTTCTATCTACCATTCTAAAATATTAAAGTTATTTCTCCTCGCACGATTTCATGTACTCCCGGATGACAGGAGTGTTGCGAAACTCTTCGGGGGCACGGCTATAGATGTCGTCAATCTGGGGCGTAGTGTTGGGGTAGCCAAAACGCTGATAGGTTTCGTTGCAAAGCTCCATGAACCAGCTTACGCCCAGCACGTTGTCGAAGTTGCTGGTGATGAAGTCCGTCTCCAGCTTGTCCATCGCCATGCGCAGGGTGGCTTCTTCTTCGCCCAGGGTGCGCAAGATGTCGTCATGGTCATAGCCCTCCAGGATGAGCTGGCTTTCGCGGTGGGGCAGGTCGGTGAGCAACATGATGAGCGAGTCGCGTGAAGTCAGGAAGGAGTAAAGACGGTCGTTGAGCGGTGTGCCTTCCACTTTGATGGACTGCCCCGTAGAACTGATGTGGATGTCGCCGCTCTCCAGGACGATGGGGAGGTGAAACTCGCCCATATCGAGCGACACACACATCACAGAGTCGAGAGTGCCCGACATATTGAACTGTCCGTGGACAATCTCGCAAGAATCCACCGAGGCATCCTTGCCATCAATCAGGTGGTTGAGATAGACCATCTTGCCATCGAATACCGACTGCATGGAGGTGCCGATGACATTATACTTCTCGGCACACGAAGCAAGCAGCAACAGGGCTGTAGTCAATGAAGCCAACGCAGTGGCCGTCCTATACATTTTCACTTTTCAACGTGTTTTGTGCCACAAAGATAGGACATAGCAAGGAGGTGGCAAAGGATTTTAGCGTTTGTTAAGCGTTCTGTTTGTTCTTTTAACCAAGTTTTTGAAAGAACCAAGAGCAAAGAATGCCCGATTCACGCTTGTTTCCCGCCGTAGAGAGTCGAGGTTTCACAATTTGCTCACATTCAAGCAGGACAGACACAGGCTGTGCGTTGTGCCTCCGCTCACGTAGGCAATGCGTCGCGCTCACGTAGGCAATCATCTGCGTTTTATTGCCTACACGAGCGCGACGAAAAGCCTACGCCGTCGCGACAAATAGCATCCGCGAAAGCCTGAATTAAGCACCGTAAACTAAAAAAAATCCTTAATCTTCATACTTCATCGTCCATTCTGCACACATTCTATATTCATTTTTCTTACCTTTGCAGCGAAATCAAAAACGCACAACACTATGAAGAAGACATTTATCCTGTTCACCCTGCTTCTCTTCTGCGCCCAGCTGATGGCCAAAAGTTATCCTGAGCGGCTGAAGGAACTCATCACCCGCATAGAACACCGAACCGACATCGACCCCGACAGCTTTGTCGTGGACGTGAAGTTGCTGGAAGACGAATTGCAGTCGCTCAGCAAGCCGCCCCGTGGCGTAAGCCAGAGTGCAGCCAAGGTGCTGAAGTCCATCCTGCACGGCGTGCTGGGTTCGGCCTATAGCGAAATGTGCTACAGCCACATCAGCGACTTCGATGCCGAGACGAAGGAGAGCTATGTTCACCTGTCACGCGAACATTTCTCCCATGTGCTCGACGACATGGAGACCCTGGCCAGCGAGCGCAGCGAAGACTACAAGCCGCTGGTGAAGCTGCACGACGGCAGCAAGTATTACGGCCACAACATGCTCATCGTGATGTTCGACTTCCTGATTGAGCACCACCGCAGTCCAGAATACGCCGAGGCAAAAGCCGTATTCCAGCGGCGGGGCGACCGCAATTCCTACACCATGCTGCGACTGCGCGAACTGCAACACGATGGCCACTACTCCGAAGCCTCCTGGCAAAAGTACTGCCAGGAACTGGAGGCCCTGCACGATTCGAGCCACGACATCGAGGCGGGCCGATTTGTGGCTAACGCGCTCGAAATGGAGACGGAATACGTCATGAGGTCTTCCGTCTATATGCGTTTCGACAACAACATCCGGGTCAACACGCCGTTCAGCTTCAAGATAGAGTCGAAGAACACCCCCAGCGTCACCCTGCAAGTGCTGGAATACATGGGCAGGGACAGCCGTGGCAACCTGCTCACCACGGGCAAGGAAGTGATGCACCGTGAATATGCCCTCAACACGGCAGCAGAATTGGCACAGGCCAGGAGAGAATACATGGCCGTCAGTGCCACGTGCAGCGACTCGCTCTCCCTGGGTGCTGGCCGCTATGTGTTTGTAGCCAGGACAGCGACAAGCATGGAGGCAGAAGAAGTGAGAGTCACGTCGCTCCACCACGTCGTGTTCTACACACCCGACGGACAGGGCCATGCCTACGCCGTGGACCGCATCACCGGACAGCCCCAGAGCGGTGTGGCTGTGCTGCTCTACAAGCAGGTGAGGTCGGACAAGCACGACACCTTCGTCACCAACAAGCGGGGCGAAGTGGAATTTGAGGCCGACAAGTACGAATACCTCACCATGGTCAGAGACAGCACCACCCTAGGCACTGTTGCCGAGGACGGCACAGAGTCTTCCTATATACATTATTATAGGCCGTTTGACGAGAAGAACAGCATGGAGGGCCAGCTCTTCACCGACCGAGGCATCTACCGCCCCGGACAGACCGTCCATGCCTCTGCCCTGCTCTACCGCATGAGGGGAGACGAGACCCAGGTGGCTACCAACGACACCGTGCGGCTGGCACTGGTGGCTCCCGACGGCGAAGAACAGCTGAGCGACCCGCTGCCCACCAGCGGAATGGGCACCCTGGCCTGGGACTTTACCCTGCCCGCCAAATGCAAGCTCGGCAGCTATTGCCTGATGCTGAGAGATGCAACCGACGGCAAAAAGCGGCTCTACTATGCACAGAGCCAAATCATCAGCGTAGAAGAATACAAACGCCCCACCTACTCGCTGGAGTTCGAGAAAGACACCGTCACCCACCAGCCCACCGACACCATCACCGCCCTGCTGAAGGCCGAGACCTTTGCTGGCATCCCGGTGAACGGCGCAAAGGTGGATTACAGGGTTGAGGTGTCGAGACAGCACTACTGGTTCTGGCGCGGTTCGGGATGGCAAACCCTGGAGCGGGCCGATGTGAAAACCAACGAGCGCGGACAGCTGACCATCCGTTTCCAGCCATCCAGCTACCGGGAGGTGCAGGACTACATGCAGAATGCATATAAGGGAGAAAAGCTGATTGTCCGCATCACGGCCAAAGCCACCGACAATGCCGGCGAAAGCCACCAGGCCACAGTGCACTACCTCATTCCGCTGAAAGCGGCCAGCCAGCAGGACAGCGAGCAGCCGGAGGTCCTGAAAGTCTCGAAGACCGAAGTGCAACCCGGCGAAAACATCGACATCGACTTCACACCGAATGACCCCGATGCCTACGTCTTCTACTACGTGTTGGCCGGCGAACAGGTCATCGACCAGACGGCGCAGACTGTCAACGGCACCCTGCACCGCCGCCTCCAGTGCAAAAAGTCGTGGGGCGATGGAGCCACCGTCAACGTGCTCTATGTGAAGGACGGCCACGTCAATCACTGGGAGAAGACCGTCAACATACCCAAACCCGACAAGAAGCTGAAGCTGGCATGGCACACCTTCCGCGACCGCCTCACCCCTGGGCAGCAGGAAACCTGGACCCTCAACGTGAGGGACAAGGACGACAAGCCCGTCAGCGGTGCACAGCTGCTGGCCACCATGTATGACGCTTCGCTCGACGAGCTGTCAACCTTCAGCTGGCGGTTCAGCATTCCGTTCCTCACGCAGATTAGCGACCTGCACTTCACGCAGTCTTACTCCACCAGCTCGTTCCACCTCACGCTGCTCTACCAGAAGCAAATCAAGAGCATACTGCCTACCGACTACGACCAGCTTGCTGGCTTCAGGGGCATGAATCGCATGATAGGCGGCCCCGTCAGGCTGATGAAGAACGGACGAGCCGAGGTCCTGATGGAGACTCCCCTGGAGTCCAGAGTGGCACTGCCCGAAGCAATGATGGCAAAGACAGCCGAAGCCAGCGACGCAGTAGCGGTCTCGGCCAGCAAGCAGGAGGCCGACGAGACAGAGGCTGCTGCCGAAAGCCCCAACGTGAACTTCCGTACCAACTTCAACGAGACGGCTTTCTTCTACCCCACCCTGACGACCAACGCCGAAGGTCAGGCACAGATTACATTCACCCTGCCCGAAAGCCTCACCCAGTGGCGGTTCATGGGATTTGTCCACACCGACGATGTCCGCTACGGACTCATCACAGCCACAGCCGTGGCCAGCAAAGACTTCATGGTGCAGCCACAGCTGCCACGCTTCCTCCGCACCGCCGACCAAGCTACCATCCAGACACGCATCTTCAACAAGGCTGAACACACAATCCAGGGCACAGCCACCCTGCGCCTCCTGCTGGCCAAAGACGAGAAGACCGTGGTGTTCCGGCAGGATGTGCCCTTCACCGCCAACCAAGGCGGCACGGCTATTGCCACCTTCAGCATAGACCGAGGCACACTGACCGAAGATGTCATCTGCGAACTGTCGGCCACCGACGGCGAGAGTTCCGACGGCGAGCGCTGCCTGCTGCCCGTGCTTTCGTCCAAAGAACTGCTGACGGAGAACATCCCCTTCTACATCGACGGAGCCAGCACCAAGGACATCGACCTCACATCTTTATATAATAACAACAGTCCCACAGCCACCGACCGCGCCCTGCAGATTGGCTACACCGACAACCCGGCTCTCGACGTGTTCAAATCGCTGCAAGCACTGGCACTGCCCCAACACGACAATGCGCCCTGCTATGCTGCGGCACTCTACTCCAACATCGTCATGCTCAGTCTCCACAGCCAACTCTCCGCACTGGACAACGACTCCCTGCTGAAGCAGTTCAATGCCGACGAAGCCCGACAACGAGCCGACGAAGCCCAGTCGAAACTGCGCGAACTGCAAAGGGGGGACGGAGCCTGGAGCTGGTTCAAGGGCATGGAGGGCAGTGCCTACATCACCATGGCCGTGGCCGAACATCTGCACAAACTCATCGGCTACATGAAGCGTTACAACGTGGAAGACCAGAAGAAAATCCAGACGATGCTGAACATGGCACTCGACTACCTCAGCCAAGAGGAACAGAAAGACTACAAGGAACGCAAAGAACACAAGTGGTCGATGCAGCCCACCGACTTCGACCTGCGCTACATGGACATCTGCAACGGCACAGCCACAACCCTGGTGCAGAGCGGCACCGAAGGCCAGATGCTCAGCACCTACCTCACGGAACTGGCCAAGCAGCTGAACCACCTCACCATCTACGGCATGGCCAAGGGTTCCTGCATCCTTCGCAAATTTGAACGCAGGAGCGATGCCAACAAGTTCACCGCCTTCCTGAAACGCTACCTTGTGCAGAAGCCTGGCCTTGGACGCTACTTTGCCACCGACCGCGCCTACTACTCATGGCAAGACTACCGCATCCCCACCCAGCTGGCCGCCATGCGCTGCCTCCAAGCTGCACCGTCCAACGAGAGCCAAAACCTCCACGACATGCAACTGTGGCTGCTGCGCCAAAAGCAAGTACAACTGTGGGACAACCCGCTCAACGGCATCGAAGTGGCAGACTATCTGCTCACCATCTCACCAGAACAGGCTGTGCGCCAAACTGATGTGCCCACCATGCTGCTTGACGGAAAGCCGCTGAGCAATGAGCATTCAGAAACGCTCACCCCTCAACCCTCGACGCTCAACGACCTCCACACCCTCACCGTCCAGAAACATTCGCCCGGCATTTCCTGGGGCTACGTGCGCGGCACATTCCGTGAAGAAGCCGACAACATCCACAGCTATAGCACCGGAGAACTCTCCATCGAGCGCAAACTCTATCTGAAGCAGGGTGGCGAATGGGTTGAACTGACAGCAGAGGACACGACAGACTACACCACAGATTACACAGATTCTTTATCTGGGAAATCTGTGAAATCCGTGAAATCTGTGGTAAAGATTGGTGACATTCTCCGTGTGCGCCACATCATCCACGCTGACCGTGATATGGACTTCGTCAGCGTGACATCTTACCACGCTTCCTGCATGGAAAGCCAACGCACACGCTCTGGCTATCAGTGGACAGGCACACGGGGCTGCTACCTGGAACTCCACGACACCCACACCGACATCTTCTTCGACTGGTTCCAGCGCGGCACCACCACCGTTGACCTCGACTACTACATCACCCGTAGCGGAGAATATCAGTCGGGCACTGCCACCACACAATGTCAATATGCACCAGAATTTGGCGGCTACACGAAAGCATACAAAGTGAAATGCAAATAACAAAACAGGAATGAATCTCCTCATCGACATCGGAAATACATCCGCAAAAGTCGCCATCATGGACGGCGACACCCTGCTGCACACAGAACACAAGAACAGCCCCTGGGACAGCCTCTTTCGGCGGCTACAGGCAAGCTACCCCATCGAGCACATCGTCATTTCCACCGTGACTGCCGAAGACAAAGAACTGGAGGCCACACTCCGCAGTCTGCCCCAGCCCGTCCTTTGGCTCACAGCCGACACTCCCTGCCAGCTGAAGAACGTGCCCCCCGGCTACGGAGCCGACCGTCTGGCAGCCGACCTCGGAGCCATTGCACAAAGCCCTGGCCACACCCTGCTCGTCATCGACGCTGGCACGTGCATCACCTACGACCTCATCAGCCGTCAGGGAGAAATCCTCAGCGGTGTCATCTCCCCCGGCATTCAGCTGCGACTCCGCGCCATGCACGAACACACCGCCCTGCTGCCCCTCTTCCAGGCCGAGCCAGACACGCCCCTCATGGGACACGACACCAAGTCGAGCATGATGTCCAGTGCCATCCACGGCACACGCTTCGAGATTGAAGGCTACATCCGCAGCCTGCTCCCCGCATACCCCGACCTCCGCGTCTTCCTCACGGGCGGCAACACGTTCCAGCTCTCAGCCGACCTGCAGGAACGAACTCTCCACGACCCGCACCTGCTCTTCCGTGGGCTGCAATCCCTGACATGAGGCATACCCTCTACGCAAAAATCAAGTGCATCTACGAAAACAAACCATCCCTAAACCTCGCCCTACAACCCTGCCACGTGGCGGAAGCTGCCGCCATCGTGCAGCGCACATTTCCGCCAGCCACTCCCAGCGACACCTTCCGCATCCTCGCCGCCCTCAACCTGCTCAACGCCGCCGTCAAGCTCCCTTGGGGCAAACGGCTCGTCAGCTATAACTACATCAAGGGGATGGCTGCCAAACTCTTTGTCCACCTCACGCTCCATCCCCAGCCCCACACCCACATCTACCACAGTCCGCAGGAGCAAGTCACCTACTTCCGCATCCTCGGCGTGCAAATCAGCTTCCACTACCTGCCCCACAGCAAGGTGCTGCAGATGCTGCAAAGACAATATCCCGCCGAGCCACAAGTCTGGGACGGACTCCGCCTTCAAGAAGTGGCTCTCGAACTTTTCCGCCTCGCCGTCCCTGCAGAAAAGTTGAGCGTTGAACATTTGGAAGTGAAAGAGGTGGCAGACAGACTTTCCATCCCTCCCCCCCTTACATTATGCATCAGAAAAAGGGAACGCAAACGCATTCCCTTGACTCATGTTTTCGGCGAAGACAAACTTACCTCCCTGCGCCACGCCCTCAACTTCAATATCTGGACCGCCACGAGCTTCACCCTCTTCCGCCGCAAAGACCAGAAAATTCTCCGCTTTGTCCGCTACGACGGCCACAACTACCCCCAATTGCTCAACACCCTTGTGAGCAGCCACAGCCGAATTGCTCGGCGCGGGGAAAACACGCTGGAACTGGGCAAAATCTACTACATCAGCCCCCGGCTGCGTCTGTGCTCCTTACCCCGCTCCAACTACATCATCACGCTTACCCAGAACTCCTACCTCCTCCATGAGGGCAACTACTCCAACCTCTGCGTCACCTGGTACATTGCCGCCTACCTCGCCAGCCTCTACCCCGACCTCCTCTTTGTCAACACCCTCGAATACAACCGCCGCCACAACGACCGCAAATACTACACCTATCCACACCTGCTCGCCGTCCCCCTCCGAGCCGACGAGCGGAAGATGAAGGTCTGGCTCATCGTCGATACCAACTACACCTTGCACGACTTCTCCACCGACGCGCTGCCCCGTCCCCTCATCGAAGAATACCTCGCCGCCGAAGACTACTACCAGGAATTTCAGTTCATCCGCTGCAACGGACTCCTCGGCATCATCGCCTACCGCCGCCACATCCTCCTTCCGCCCCTCTATTCCCGCATCGAACTGCGCAACTACCATGCCCGCGTCATGCGTCCCGACGGCAAGTGGGCCATCTACTCCCTGGGACAAGAAACCTTCCTCACCGACTTCATCTACGACCGCATCTGGTACGACCCCGACCGCTACATCATCTATGGCTCCGTCTGTGGACAGCAGCAAGTCATCTACTCCTTCTTTCGGCAGGAAGTCCCCGCTAAAACAACATGGAGGGGATAAAACGAGAATATCCGTATGACGTACATCGAAAACCCAGCACTTTGTCGATAACAGAACTCACAAACCACGAAAAAAGCACTCTTGCGTGAAATACTCCTTCCATAAGAATGAATATCTCAGATTTTAGTTATACCTTTGCCATGTCATTGATGATTTTGCATATCTTGAAATGCAGCACAAAGATAAGTAAAATCCGACATGGCAAAAATCCTTGGCTGCTCTTTGTTGCCTAACAACATATAAATAAAGAAAGTAACACTAAAAGTGCTGCGAATTTAAGACTACTATGAAAAAACACATTTTAGGGATGTTCTAAAAATTAGCAAACTGATAGTCAGATATTTCTGACGATAATTCGATATAATTTTGTACCTTTGCAGTACCAAACGACGTAATCATGAAGAAAACGACGATATACAGGAGACCGATGGATGAGAATCTCT